>JAHLFS010000066.1 GCA_018883675.1 Candidatus Paralactobacillus gallistercoris
GTATTAATAATCTAATATATTTTACATGTTTTAAATAATATTTTTTATTATTTAACTTTAGCTAAGAAATACTTCTTTTTACCACGACGAACAATTACATATTTGCCATCAAAATGTGTTGCAGGATCAACAACTGCATCAAGATCACGAATCCGTTCACCATTAACAGTAATAGCACCATTAGTAACGTCTTCACGAGCTTGTCGCTTAGATTTTTCAATACCAGTATTAACTAAAAGTTCAATAATATTTTGTGGTTGTGCAGTAATTTCAACATGTGGCACGCCATTAAAGGCATCTTGAACTTCATCAGTCGTTAATTTACTAATATCACCACTGAATAAGATTTCAGAAATCTTGATTGCTTGGTCTAAAGCTGCTTGTCCATGAACAAAGCGAGTTACTTCAGCAGCCAATGCTTTTTGTGCTTCACGTTTTTCAGGTTGCGTTCTAACTTTTTCTGCTAATTCATTAATTTCTTTTTCATTTAAGAAAGTAAAGTATTTCAAGTATTTAACCACATCACGATCATCTTGGTTCAACCAGAACTGGTAGAATTCGTAAGGTGAGGTCTTCTTAGCATCGAGCCATACTGCACCACCGGCTGTTTTACCAAACTTAGTACCATCGGCTTTTAACATTAATGGAATTGTTAGGCCATAAACTTCAGCATCAGGATCAAGTTTATGAATTAAATCAATACCGCCAGTGATATTTCCCCATTGATCAGCACCACCAATTTGTAATTGAATATTAAAATTATGGTACAAAGTCCAAAAGTCAATTGATTGTAAAATTTGGTATGTAAATTCAGTGTATGAAATACCAACTTTTAAACGACTAGCCACGATATCCTTAGCTAACATGGTATTAACGTTAACCAACTTACCGTAATCACGTAAAAAGTCTAACAAGGAAATCTTAGATAACCAATCATAATTATTAACAAAAGTGATATTTTCATCATCACCAAATAACTTTTTCATTTGCTTAGTTAATGCGGCAACGTTATGATTAACTTGTTCCATTGTTTGTAACTTACGTTCTGACTTACGACCACTAGGATCACCAATACTACCAGTCGCACCACCAATTAAAATGTATGGATGATGACCAGCCATAGCAAAACGCTTCATCATCATAAACGGAATTAAATGACCAATGTGCATGCTGTCACCAGTTGGATCAACCCCACAGTAAAGTGATATTTTCTTTTCACTAACCAATTTATGCAAGCCTTCCGCATCAGTTTGTTGGTTAACAGCCCCACGCCAGGTTAATTCATCAATAATGTTCATGATACTTACCTCCTTATTTTTTCATACATTAAAACAAAAAATCGTCCCTAGTTAAAAAATAACTAGGGACGATTAATACCGCGGTACCACCCAATTTGCACTAATGTGCCGCTTAAATGACTAATAAAGCAGTCAACCTGACAGCGTTAATACATAACTGTAATTCATGAATACTATCCTGCTGACTCGCAGCAACCGTCAGCTTTCTGAATAACTGAATAGTAACCACTACTGTTGATATGCCGCTACCGTTCTAATATATTTAAACTCAGTCTAATAAATCATATTCTAAATGTCAATTAGATTGAATGATCTGTTGATTCATCATCAATTTTACCTAATTCAACCTGAATCGTAATATGACAAACTTCAAATTTTTGTGTTAATTCGCGGTTAAGAGCTGCAATAAAATGATTGTTGTCTTCTAAAGTATTCCGTGTTAAATGAACTGTTAAAGCATTTTCAGTCGTACTCATTCCCCAAACATGTAAATCATGAACACCCGTAACAGTTGGATAATGGCATAAGAATTTACGAATAGCACAAATATCAACATTTTCAGGTACAGCATTAATTGATAAGTTAAATGAGCTAGTTAATAAATGCCATGTACCTAATAACACGATAATCGAAATCAAGATACTAATAATTGGATCAATCCAATACCAGTGGGTAAAAAGCATAATTATCCCTGCAATAACTACGCCTACTGATACGCTAGCATCGCTAGCCATATGAACAAAGGCACTCTTAATGTTAAGGTCTTTTTGCTGTCCTTCCATAAATAGTAACGCCGTAACACCATTAACTAAAATGCCAATTGCAGCCACAATAATTACCGGCCAACTATGCACTGGTTCTGGCTTAAATAACCGGTTAATGGCTTCAACAACTACCCCACCAATAGCAATTAAAATAAAAATAGCATTGCCGAAAGCAGCTAAATTGGAAAGGCTCTTATAACCATAAGTACGTTTATCAGTTGCGTGCTTTTGTCCTAAGCACAAGGCTAACCATGATAATGCTAAGCCCAAAACATCACTCAAATTATGCCCAGCGTCGGCAACTAGGGCTAATGAATCGCCCCAGAAACCATAAGCAGCTTCAACAACAATAAAAGTAATATTTAAAATAATACCAATCCGAAAGGCACGATTATTTTTTTGAATCGTTTCAGATTCGGTCATTTTAAGACCTCCTTTAAAAGGATTATTTTTAAGCGATTTATTAGAAATTATTAATTATTTTAACTGTTTTACTAGACTATAAATTATTTTAAATGATTTATTAGAAAATTCCTATTATAGAACAAGATTTACAAAACTTTTTCAAAGCGACAATAAAATTATCATAATCTTAAGGTGCTTTATGGTATACTAAGGTTTCAATGTGTACGTAATTATTAATACATATGGAGGAACATAATACATGAAAATTGTCGTATTAGCCGGTGGTCGTAGTACTGAACGGAATGTTTCATTATCATCTGGTGCTAAGATCACAGATGCATTACGTGCTAAAGGCCATCAAGTTGTAATGGTCGATTCTTTCTTAGGCATTGATCTTGATAATGTAGACAACATTGATGATTTATTTACTAGTGATCAAACCACTAGTGGCAATTATGACATCAGTGACGATATTTTAACCGACGAAGCAATCAATGCTTTGCGTAAAGATGGTACCCGTGGTTTATTTGGGAAAAATGTTTTAAAAGTTGCCCAAGCAGCTGACATTGTATACATGGGCTTACACGGCGAAGATGGCGAAAATGGTAAAGTACAAGCCGTTTTAGACCTAAATGATATTAAATATACTGGTTCTGACACATTAGCAGCTGGGATTGCAATGAATAAGAGTATCACTAAACAATTATTACTTTACAACCACATTAATACTGCTAAATTTGTTGAAATCAAGAAAGGACAACCAATTCCTGAATTACCATTCGCTTTTCCAGTAGTAGTTAAACCAACTAGTGGTGGTTCAAGTGTTGGCGTTACTATTGTTCATAATCAAGATGAATTGAAGAAAGCATTAACGGATGCATATCGTTTCGATAACAGCGTCTTAGTTGAAGAATATATCGGTGGTCGTGAATTTTCATTAGGAATTGTTAATGGTAAAGCTTTACCAGCCATTGAAATTGTCGTTAATAATAACGGGTGGTATGACTTCAAGCATAAGTTCCAACCAAATACCGAAACCCAATTCGTAACACCACCTGATATTCCTGATGAAATTCATCATAAAATGCAGGAAATGGCATTAAAGACAATGAATGTTATCGGATTAACAAACTATTGCCGGATCGACTTCTTCTTGAAAGATGGCGAATTATATGTCATTGAAGCAAATACATTACCAGGTATGACACCACGGTCATTATTACCACAAGAAGCTGAAGCAGCTGGCATTAACTACGCTGACTTAGTTGAAAGTATTGTTGAAGGTAAAATGAAATTATATGATGAAAAATAATAAATAAAAAAGAGCACATTCTTAAGAATGTGCTCTTTTTTATTAAATAATTTTACCCAACCCGTAGTGAATACACATCGTAATCCAACCAATAATTACGTTACGCAGCATTGCTCGTTTGGCATCACCCTTACCTAACTTAGCACTTAAAAAGCCAGTTAAAGCAACTGAAAAAGATACCGCAATAATGGTACCTAACCAACGCCAGGCTGATGGTAAGCAAGTCATCGCTACTAACGGAAACAGTCCACCAGCAGCGGCTGAAAATAATGAAGCAAATGCTGCATACCACGGACTAACATAATGTCCTAGTTCAAGATCATATTTAATATGCAAAATAGTTTTCAAAGGTTGCTTTGCCATTAATTCTTTGGCAATTGCCATTGCTGTAGTGGCACTAACGCCACGTTTAATATAATAATTTTCAACAATTTTTAGTTCATCATCAAAATTAGTTTTTAATAGTGCTTTTTCTTTCTTTACGACAGCTTTTTCAGTATCACATTGTGAACTTACAGAAGCATATTCACCACTTGCCATTGAAAATGCACATGCTAATAAATCAGATAAACCTGCAATAAAAATTGTAAAGTGATTAGTGGTTGCTACAGCAACAGTAAAAAGCACACCAACTACGGTTAAAATACCATCATTAGAACCAAGTACACCCGCACGCAAAGTATTGGCAAGTTGTGCCATTGTCATTTTTTCTTTTGTCATTTCACATCATCCTATTAATGTCCAAAAATTAAACCAACAATGTAGGTTACTAACATTGTTAAAATTCCCGCTAAAATATTACGCCAAGTTGCTTTTAAGCGATCAGCATCACTCAAAATAGCGGCAGCATAGCCCGTGATTGCTAATGCAATTAAAACGGCGACAAAGGTCCCAATGACCCGTGCGTGTGCTGGTAATAACGTAATTGCAGCCAATGGCAGCAAAGAACCAGTGGGAAAAGAAATCATAGAAGCAATGGCAGCAGCAATCGCACTTGTTTTTTCGTGCATATTAAAGCCATAACGTTCACGTACAGCGACAAATAATTGATCGCTTTTTAGCATTTCTTTAGTAGCCTGTGTCGCTAACGCCTGGGAAATACCCGTTTTAACATACTTATCACGAATAAAATTAAATTCACGTTGATAATGATTATCCAAAGCATCCTGCTCATTGACAATTGCTTCACGTTGCATATCACGTTCCGAACTTACCGAAACGTATTCGCCCATTGCCATTGAAACAGTACCTGCTAAAATACCAGCAATTCCTGCTAAAAAAATAGCATGCGCACTACTACCAGCACTAGCTACCCCAATAACAATACCAGCAATTGATAAAATGCCATCATTAGCCCCCATAACAATCGCCCGAATTAAATTAATCTTATTATTTAATGATTGTTTTTTCTTCTTTTTTTTCATAATTATTCCTTAACAATAAATTTATTTATTATCGGCGCAAACAACACTACCAATTTTTTTATCAAGGTAAATATTAATAATGATAAAAAGAGTCGTAATAGCAAACATTGCCAGCACACAGCATAAGAAAAGAATTCGGTATGAAGCCGTAAAATCAACAATTTGCGCACCAACTAAAGGTCCAATAGCCCGACCAATTGAAGCAAACATATTGACGTAACCTTGGTACTTTCCTTTTTCATGCAAACTAGCCAAACGATCAACAAAAGTTGAAACGGCTGGAAATACGGCAATTTCACCAATAGTTAATAACGCCATTGATGCTAAAAACATCGTGTAATGTTTAGCCACTAATAAAATAATAAACGATGATGACATAATTACAAAGCCAACATACATGCGTCCCATTAAATGCTGTAATAACCAACGATCAAAAGCCGTTAATAATGGTTGAAACAAGACAATTAAAATCGCATTAAATGTCCATACAAAACTGTACTTTTGAATACTCATATGCAGTGACAACATATATGAAGAAATATTACTTTGCCATTGTTCGTATGCAACCCATGTAATTAAAAGCGCTAGCATTAAAATTATCATCCGTAATAGGGTACTTTTAGCCGGATGATGATGAGCATGTTTTAATTGATAAACCTGATTAAACTTAGGTTCAGGAACATGATAACCAAAAATTACTACTAAAATAAAAGCGACAAATAATACAAAAGCAACAATAAAAACATCGGCAATTCCCATTGGTAAAACGATACCAACTAGTAATGTTCCCAATACTAAGCCTAAATTATTCATAAAATATAAAACATTAAAAATATAGCTAGAACGATAACCGTGTACTACCGTTGCATAAGAATTAATTCCCGTGGCTACAATCCCATTACCTAAACCCAATAAGATTAAAAACAATGCATAATTGGGCCAACCATGATAAAAAATTAGTAGGCCAGCGTTAATTACCATCAAACCAACACCAACAATCATTGTTTTATAACGACTCCAACGATCAAATAAATAACCACCTAGGTAATTACCAACAACCATTGTAATCGAATAAAAGAACAAAACCCATCCAGAAACAGTTAATGATTCATGTAAATAATTATGCATATAAACTG
This sequence comes from Candidatus Paralactobacillus gallistercoris, assembly GCA_018883675.1. GTDB lineage: Bacteria > Bacillota > Bacilli > Lactobacillales > Lactobacillaceae > Paralactobacillus_A > Paralactobacillus_A gallistercoris. The sequence goes on from JAHLFS010000066.1 coordinate 6,340, forward strand.
TTGTTAATGGCCAAATAAAACTGCTAGCTGTATTAACGATCAAAGCTCCTAATAGTAACCAACGTAACCGCAAAGTTTTTGTCATTATCTAAAATTACTCCTTTCTATGTTTTTTGCCGTAAAAAATATACTGTTGCTAACAGTAAGACACTCATTGTTAAAAGTCAATAAT
>JAHLFS010000067.1 GCA_018883675.1 Candidatus Paralactobacillus gallistercoris
GCTTACTAATGATAATTTTGAACATACGATGAATAAGTTTAATCGTTAGAGGCATAACATGGATTTAGTTGAGTTAATGGCACAAGCACCCGATGTGCAAGCAATTTTACAAAAGTTAACACCACATACTAAACAATTAATTACAGGCTTGAGCGGTTCGGCGCAGGCGTTATTTTTGGCAACATTACATCGTCATCATGCCCAACCGTTATTAATTATTGAACCAGATATGTATCATGTGAATCAGTTAGTTAATGATTTACGCGAATTATTGCCTGATGAATCAATTAATGCTTTTCCAGTAGCTGAAGTATTGGCGGCTGAAGTTGCTACTAGTTCACCAGAAGCACGTAGTGAACGCATTCAAGCATTAGCGCAATTAGCTAACAATAACGGTGGCATCGTCGTAACTAGTGTGGCAGGTATGCGTCGGATTGTGCCACCATTAACAATGTGGCAGCAGGCGCAGTTACAAGTTACCCAAGATGGTGAATTGGATCTACCGACCTTAATGACACAACTGGTTAATATGGGTTATGAACGGCAGAATATGATTGCCCGTCCTGGTGAGTTTGCGGTACGCGGTGATATCATTGATATTTATCCATTAACAACGGCTTATCCAGTGCGGATTGAATTATTTGATACTGAAGTTGATTCATTACGTTATTTTGACCCTAATACACAGCGCAGTTTAGAAAACATTGATAAAATCACTATTTTACCAGCTACTGATTTACTAATGAATGATGATAGCTGGCAAAAAGGCTATAACAAATTACAAGCACAGTATCAACAAGCTTTACGAGATGGGCATATTGAAGCACAATTACTACAACAAAATATTGGCCAGCAATTAGAGTATTTACAACAGCATCTTATTACTCCCCAATTATTGCTATTTAGTAATTATTTGTATCCGGCCAAGCATAGTTTGCTTGATTACTTATCCACTGATGCGTGGGTAGTTGTTGACGATTACGCTCGTTTAATGGCTACTGAACGTAAGTTAGATGACGATACTACCCAATGGTTAACTGATTTATTAACTGAAGGTAAAGTTTTATCAACCACACCTGCTACTAATCAATTACGTACTTTATTACGCAATGATTCGCATAGCCGGTTATACATGTCGGTTTTACAAAAAGGAATGGGACGTTTGCATTTAGATGGTATTAATCATTTAGCTGGTTTAGAATTACAGCGCTTTTTTAGTCAAATGCCATTATTAAAAACAGAGATGCATCGTTGGCAAAAGCAACAACGAACGATTGTAATGTTAGTCAATGATCCGCAACGAATTACTAAATTAGACCAGACATTACATGATTTTGAAATTACGGCAACATTAACCGGTGCTAGTGATTTACAAACGCAACAATCCCAATTAATTACTGGTTCGTTGCATAATGGTTTTGAAATCCCAGCGGCTAATTTGGTAGTTATTACTGAACATGAGTTATTTAATAAAGTACAGCCAGTTCATCGCCGCCGGGTGACGACCCTTGATAATGCTGAGCGTTTGCGTAGTTATGAAGAGTTAAAACCAGGTGATTATGTTGTTCACGTTAACCATGGTATTGGTAAATTCGTAGGTATGAAAACTATGGAAGTTGACGGTGTTCATCAGGATTATATGACGATTTTATATCGTGGTGATGATAAGCTATTTATTCCGGTAACACAATTAAATTTAATTCAAAAATATGTTTCGGCAAATGAAAAAGCGCCACGGTTAAACCGTTTAGGTGGTAGTGATTGGCAAAAAACAAAACGTAAAGTTGCGGCTAAAATTGAAGATATTGCTGACGATTTGTTAGATTTATATGCTCAACGGGAAACTACTAAAGGATTTGCTTTTTCACCCGATGATGAATATCAAAAACAATTTGAAGATGCTTTCCCTTATGTAGAAACGCCTGATCAATTACGTAGTATTAATGAAATTAAACATGATATGGAACAACCTCATCCGATGGATCGTTTACTGGTAGGTGATGTTGGTTTCGGTAAAACAGAAGTAGCTTTACGAGCTGCATTTAAAGCAATTCAAGATAATAAACAGGTGGCTTTTTTAGTACCGACGACGATTTTGGCACAACAGCATTATGAAACTATGCTTAACCGCTTCAGTGGTTTTCCTGTTAATGTGGGCATTTTATCGCGTTTTAGTACTACTAAACAAATTAAAACAACATTAGCGCACTTAGCAGATGGTTCACTTGATATTGTGGTAGGTACCCATCGTTTATTATCCAATGATGTTCATTTTAAAGATCTCGGTTTGTTAGTAATTGATGAAGAACAACGTTTTGGCGTTAAGCATAAAGAAAAACTTAAACGACTTAAAGCCAATGTTGATGTTTTAGCACTTTCGGCGACACCAATTCCACGGACACTAAATATGTCAATGCTTGATTTGCGTTCATTATCAGTAATTGAAACACCACCAACTAATCGTTATCCAATTCAAACATATGTTATGGAACAAAATGATGCTGCTATTCGTGAAGCGATTAATCGCGAATTAGAACGACATGGGCAAGTCTTTTATTTGCATAACCGGATTGATGACATTGAAAGTGTTGTTAACCGCTTACGTGCCTTGGTGCCGACAGCTCGCATTACTTATGTTCATGGCCGAATGAATGAAAATCAATTAGAAGAAATCATCTATGACTTTTTGAATGGTGCCTATGATATTTTAGTAACTACCACTATTATTGAAACTGGTGTCGATATGCCGAACGTTAATACTTTGATTGTTGAAAATGCCGATCGTTATGGTCTATCCCAACTTTACCAATTACGCGGGCGTATCGGCCGTTCTAGTCGGGTAGCATATGCTTATTTAACATATCCGGCTAATAAGGTTTTAACCGAAGTTAGCGAGCAACGCTTACAAGCAATTCGTGATTTTACGGAACTAGGTGCAGGTTATAAAATTGCGATGCGTGATTTATCAATTCGCGGTGCGGGTAATTTGTTAGGTAAGCAACAACATGGTTTTATTGATTCAGTTGGCTATGATCTTTACATGCAAATGCTGCGTGATACGATCAAACGGAAGCGTGGTAAAAAAGCGGTACAACGCACTGATGCTGAAATTGCCGTTCAAATCGATGCTTTCTTGCCTAAAACTTATATTAATGATGAACAACAGCGAATGGAAATTTATAAACGCATTCAGTCATTGCATTCTGATGATGAATATCAGCAACTGCAAAGTGATTTGATTGATCGTTTTGGCGAGTATCCATTACCAGTAACGTTGTTATTATTAGTGGGTCGTTTGAAAATGTTAGCTGATTTAGCTTTAGTTAAAATGATTAAACGTCATCAAGATCAAATTATTTTAACTTTATCACGGCAAGCGTCAGATGTTTTATCAGGTCCTGCTATTTTTAATGCACTATCAGCAACTAAATTACCAGCTACCGTTAAAACCGTTGCTGATGCTTTTCAAATTAAACTAATTATTCAGCCTAATATGAGTATTAAACAATGGCTGGCCGAAACAACTGCTTTCGTAACAGCATTGTTAAAATTAGTTCAAAAACAGATTACAAATCATAAATGATAGTTTACTAATACAGAATAATCTTGTTATTATTATTTTAATAATTGGAGGTAACGAACAATGCGCTTGGATAAGTTTTTAAAAGTATCCCGGATTATTAAGCGACGTTCAGTAGCCAAAACAATTGCTGATAAACAACGGATTACGATTAATGATCGCATTGCTAAATCATCAAGTGCAGTTAACGTTGGTGATAAAATTAAAATTGTTTTTGGTAATAAGATATTAACCGTGCGTGTTTTGCAATTACTTGATACTACTAAGAAAGCTGATGCTGAAAATATGTATGAAGTTCTTAGTGAAGAGTATCAAGAAAATTTTGATCAAGAATAGGAGGATGTACGATGCCACGCCATAACAATGTTCATGCGCTTGATAACGCTTATGTGCAACAACAAAAACAGCATCAACAACGACGGCAGCGTGCCACTTATGTTTATAAAATTCATAAACGGCGTTTGCTGATTTTGAGCATTGTTTTACTAGTTATGTTACTATTTTTCGGTTGGCAATTTTTTAAAGTACATCGCAATATTGAAGCATCACGAGCACAAATTCAGCAGAGTCAAGCAGCATTAGCTAAAACTAAATCGCAGAATGATTCTTTAAATTTAGAAATAAAACAACTTAAAGATCCATTGTATGTTCAAAAATATATTCGTAGTAAATACTTATATTCCAAAGATGGTGAAACCATTTATAATTTGCCACAGGATAATGCCAATGCGGTTTTAAATAAACAAAATACTGCGCACTAACATAAAATGTCATGATAAGCGTGTTATATCAAGGTTATCATGGCATTTTTTATTCCTTGTAATCACTATCAGTGCTATAATTACGATATGTTTATTAAGGAGGATTTGTTTTTTTATGTCAATTGAAGTTGGCAGCAAAGTATCAGGTAAAGTTACAGGCATTACAAACTTTGGTGCATTTGTAGATTTAGGAGAAGGCCAAACGGGTTTAGTTCACATTAGTGAAGTGTCAAACGGGTATGTTAAAGATATTCACGATGTTTTGAAAGTGGGTGAAACAGTTACTGTTAAAGTAATGGCGGATCATGATGGTAAAATTAGTCTTTCAATTCGTCAAGCAGCTGATCATCCGCGTAAAGAACATCATGAACGACATAATGATAATCATTATAGCCGTAATAATCATCGGCAGCCAAAGAAGGATTTTGATGCTTTACTAGCTAATTTCTTAAAAGAAAGCGAAGCACGCTTAACAGATTTAAAGCATAATACAGAAGGCAAACGTGGCGGTCGTGGCGGTCGCCGGAGTTAAAAGTAAAAATGTGAGGTTATGCATAAGCATGGCCTCTTTTTGTAATTAAGGAGATAATAATTTGAAACAAGATTTGCAAATTGTTTTTAATAAAATTATTGCTCATTATCAATGGTGGCATCCGCATGAAACGGTTTTAGTTGCCGTTTCTACTGGTGCAGATTCAATGGCATTGTTAACATTGTTACAAAAATTGCCACCACAATTACGTCCGCAGATCAATGTTGCTTATGTTGATCACCAATTACGTGCAGCATCGGTTCAAGAAACGACTTTTATCAAACGTTATTGCCAAACACAACAGTTAACATTGTGGCAAACCAAGTGGCCCATGGCGCAACATCCACAACATGGTACAGAAGCAGCTGCACGGGCCTTTCGCTACCATTATTTTGCCGAAATTATGCGTCTTAATAATATTAAGCATTTATTGACAGCTCATCAAGGCGATGATCAATTAGAAACATTACTGATGCAGTTATTACGTAGTGGCAATATTGCCC
>JAHLFS010000068.1 GCA_018883675.1 Candidatus Paralactobacillus gallistercoris
TTATAAATTAACGTATTAACACTAATTAATATATACGTAACTCGCCTACTCTTTTTACATTAGGTGTTAAAATTAAAGCAATAAAAATTAGAAAGGAAAATTAATTAATGGCACCTTTAGCATATCGAATGCGTCCTCAAAATATTGATGAAATAGTTGGCCAGCAACACTTAGTTGGTAAAAATAAAATTATTCGACGTATGGTAAATGCTAAGTTATTATCGTCAATGATTTTATATGGTCCGCCTGGAGTTGGTAAAACTAGTATTGCCAGCGCTATTGCTGGTTCGACTAAGTATGCATTTCGTAAATTAAACGCTGCAACTGATTCCAAAAAAGAATTAACGCAAGTTGTAGCAGAAACTAAAATCAGTGGTACAGTTATTTTAATGCTTGATGAAATTCAAAGATTAACTAAGCCTAACCAAGACTTACTTTTACCATATTTGGAAGATGGTTCAATTATCTTAATTGGTGCTACTACTGAAAACCCTTATATTACTATAAGTCCAGCCATTCGTAGTCGTGCACAAATCTTCGAAGTTAAGCCGTTATCACCATTCGATATTAAAAAAGTGCTCCAACGTGCATTAACTGATAAAAAACGTGGTTTCGGTAAATTAAATATTGATATTACTAATAAAGCGATTGATTATTTGGCTAATACAACTAACGGTGATTTACGTAATGCTTTAAACAGTCTTGAATTAGCAGTACGATCAACTACACCTGATTCGCAAAATATCATTCGCATTAATATGACGACTATTATTGAATGTACACAAAAAACAATTGTTGCAGATAAAAATAGCGATGCACATTATGATATTATTTCCGCTTTGCAAAAATCTATTCGTGGCTCTGATGTTGATGCTGCTTTACATTACTTAGCTCGTTTAATTGTTGCTGGTGATTTACCAACCATTACACGTCGCTTAACTGTTATCGTCTATGAAGATATTGGGCTTGGTAATCCTCAAGCGGCGGCGCGGACCGTCGCCGCTATTAATGCGGCCGAGCGACTTGGCTTTCCTGAAGCTAAGATCCCCTTGTCTGTTGCTGTTATTGATTTATGTTTATCACCCAAATCTAATTCGGCATTAACAGCAATTTCACAAGCAATTAATGATGTCGAAAAAGGTAATTACGGTACGATTCCCAATCATTTGAAAGATGCACATTATCATAATGCTGCTAAATTGGGACGTGGTAATAATTATCAATATCCGCATGATTTTCCACATGATTGGGTTAATCAGCAATACTTACCAGATAAATTAAAAGACAAACATTATTATTATCCTAAATTAACTGGTCGTTATGAACGTGCCCTTGCGGAACAATTACAACGATTAAATAGTGCTAAGCAAAATGACATTAATTAATGTCATTTTTTATATGTTGTATATGGCTGTTCTGAGCACATTTAAAACATAAAGACGATTGATTATCCATTAAATGCGTTCAAAATCAAAATTCAGCTATGATTTATTTTGTGCCGAAAATTGATCGAACATTAATCGTTTCATTTTTTCTTCTTCTAAGCCGATGTAGCGACGTGTAATAGCAATATCGGAATGATTAAATAATTGCTGTAAATAAATGATATCGCCTGTTGATTTATAAAACCAATATCCAAATGTTTTTCGCAAAGTATGTGTGCCAATTGTTTTAATACCAACACGCATGCCAGCATTAACAATAATATGATAATAACGATTAGTTGATAACGGCGCATGCTTATGGTTAGAAGTGCTGCTAGTTGAAAATAACCAAACTGAACGTGAATGGCGATTTTTTAAATAGTAAGCTAATGCTTGTTGACATTCAGGAATAATAAAAATGGTATGTGCTTTATTATTATGCCGTGTATGACTAGTTTTAATATCAATATGACGAAATTCTTCTACGATGTTGCCATTACCATCGATAATATCATGAACACGTAAACTTAATAAGTCAGAAATGCGCATACCGGTGCATATTCCCATAATGGCAATTGTTTCGTTACGCAAACCATACTTACCACTATTGTTTTTTAATTCGGCCATTAAACGTTCTATTTGCGATATATCTTTTAGCGGTGCAACATTTTGTAAATGGGTTTCGTGAACTTTCATATGCTGGCCACGTTTATATTTACGATTAGTGTGCGTTTTAGCAAGATATTCAGACATTTTGCCGCCTCATTATTTGTTTATTTAATTTTATCACAAGATTAATTAAGGGAAAACTTTTATCAAAAGTTTTCCCTTTTTAAGAATTTAGCCGCATAAATCATTGATAAATCAACATTTATACGATTAAATTTAGTTATCAATAAAATCAACTTATAAACTTGATAAAATTAGCATTTTAATATTAATAACTGTTATTTATTTTTAAAATAAAAGCTGTTTAAAATTTAAAGCATACAAAAAGACACGTTGAAAATTCAACATGTCTTTTTTATATTTATAAGTTAGTTGATTGCTTGTGCAATAGCATTATCGACGCTTTGTTTTTCAGCTTCAACTAAGTCTACCTTGCTCTTAATCATCTTAACATCCATTTGAATTTCCCGTGTCAAACCTGGTGTTTGTAATTTAGGTTCAAAAAATGCTTTAAATTCTGCAAAGCGTTGTGATGTGTAGAATGTATTAGCCGTTACTGTTACGTAAGTATGGAATTCCATATCACCGCCGACAGTATCATTTAACCAATTCCAATTATTACGCATCCAATCCCAAGCAGCTTGTTGACCAGCATCATTTTGTAATAAACCAACATACCATTCACGTAAGTCTTGTGGTTTAATTGTTTGCGCATCTTTGAAATCAACTAATAATTCATTAATAAAGTTCTTATCAGTTGTTGCTGTCAATGCGGTGCAAATATCACGTTGATACATACCATCACTGGTTTGCCGATATTCATTTAATAATGTCTGGTATAACTTTTCATTGCCATAGTTAGCAACTTCGCTCATCATTACATACGGACGAACACTAGCTGGAATATTAATGATATTATCTTGGTAATCATTAAACATTTCATGAGCGGCTTTAATAGCATTATTATTCTTAGCATACAATGCTGCTTTAACAATAGTTGGCCGACCTAAAATAGCATCGTTATCATCGTTATCGTTCGCATTAATACCTAAACGAGCAAATTTCTTAGCACTTAACTTATCAACAAAGCTCTTTAAATGCTTTTCGTCATCTGACCCAGCTTTAACAAACTTCTTTAAATCGTCAGTAATGTTAAACAATGCATCATTAACAATATATGATTTATTATCATCAAAGCGATTCATTAACGGAACAAGATCAGCATATGAAATTTCACGTCCTTCGGCTAACAAATGCATATCTTGTAATAATTCCCGTTGACTAATAGCATCTAAATCATTAATGTGTGCTAAGATATCATCTAATAATGTTTGATCATACTTAACAATGAAGTGTGAATTATTATCAACGTTTAAAACAAACGGTTTATTATCATTAGCTTGTTTTAATTCAACGTAGTTACCTAAATCTAAGGTTTTATCCTTCATGATTTCTGGCACATTCTTATAATTACTATTTAACGGAATTTGCCATGTACGACCAATATCTTTACCTTCACCGATAAAGAATTGCTTTTGCGATAACTTAAGATCACCGTTTTCAACAGTAGCAGTTACTACTGGATAACCTGGTTGGTTCAACCATGTCTTCATTACTGTACTTACATCAATTCCAGAAGCATCACCAAGTGCTTGCCATAGATCATCGCCAGTAGCATTGCTGTACTTATGTGCTGCAAAGTAATTCTTCAGGCCTTTCCGTAAGGCGTCATCACCGATTAATGACCGTACCATTACTAACATCCGTGAACCCTTAGCATAAACAATCGCTGCGTCAAAAATCGCATCAATATCAGCTGGATCTTCAACTTCAATATGCACCGGTTGTACACCATCGATCGCATCACGCTGCAATGCTAATGGTACTTCATGAGTTTGGAATACTTCCCACATATGCCATTCGGGATGAATTGCATCACTAGAAACATATTCCATCATATTAGCAAAACTTTCATTTAACCATAAATCATCCCACCACTTCATTGTTACCAAGTCACCAAACCATTGATGAGCTAATTCATGAGTAATATCAGTTGCGTTATGTTGCTTTACACTTAACGAAGCATTCTTAGGATCTAATGTTAAAAATGCTTCCCGGTAAGTAATTAAGCCCCAGTTTTCCATTGCGCCAGCTGAAAAGTCTGGTAACCCTAATTGCCATGAATGTGGTAATGGATATGGTGTGTCATAATACTTTTCATAAAATTCAATGGCATTTTTAGCAATATCTAAAGCAAAATTTAGTTCATCTTCTTTATGAGCAGGTGAAGCATAAACCCCGATTTTAATGCCATCATCGGTAACAGTTTGCTTACTTACCATTTCACCAAAGGCAAAAGCAATTAAATATGTTGACATTACTTTCGTTGTTTCAAAGTAATGAACACCATCAACACATTGTTTTTCAGGCATATTAGCTAATGTTGTTTCACCAGGATGTTCATCATACTTAATAGCTAAATCGAACGTTGCCTTAGCTTCTGGTTCATCAACACATGGGAAAGCTTGCCGTGCTGCCGTACTTTCAAATTGCGTACCAACAATTTGCTTTCTTTCACCATTGTATTCGTAATATGATGGATAAATGCCCATCATTGTATCCGTTAATTTAGCATCATAAGTAATTGTTAAAGTAACATCACCTTGCTTATCAAGATCAATGTTAACTGCTTCAGCAGCATCATCACTCTTAAAAGGAACATCATTGCCGTCAGCTTGTACTGAAGTAATGTTTAAAAATTTTTGATTAACAGCAATATGATCCTTTAAAGCAGTACCGGTAATTGTCGTTTTCCCATTAATAGTCTTTTTTTGACGATTAATGTCTAAATAAATATTATAGTGTGCTGGTTTAAACACATTATATAAATGTTCATTTTTTGCCATTAATACTCACCTCTTCCTTTCAACACCTATTATAGAATCTTAATTATGAAAGCGTTAAAACTTTGCTTATAATTTTTAATCGGCAATCACATCAATATGTTGATTATTATTTTCACCGTTAATAACAACACTTAAAGTGTGGCAACTTGGATGTTCAAATAACATACGAGCCACTCGTGTAGTAATTTCACCATCAATCCGCCGTTTAATAGCAAGTCCATCATCTTCACTATTAGCATTTTTAGAAGTTTGCTTAATTAAAAATGGTACCACTTCAGCAGCAACTTTAAGATCAACATGATGAGCTAATTTTGCCATTTGTACTAACTTAGCAATCTTCTTATCAGCAATTTGTGATAATGTAGCCACACTTAATGATGTAAATGGCACAATCGTATCTAACCGATTAATTAATTCTCGTGGAAAATGCAATGTGCTAATTTGCGGATCAGTTAAGCGACTCCGAATATACTTATCATAATTAGCTAAATAATTACTATCGGCAACATCTTGTTGCTCAAGCCATGGATCTGTTGTTTGTTCCATATTAGCCGTCATAATGATGTAAGTATTCTTAAATGAAACTTGTTGGTGACTATGTGAATCGCTTAAACGAGCATCATCAAGAATTTGTGCTAAGATTTGCACCGCCGCATAGCAAGCTTTACCAACATCTTCAATTAATACAATCGCATTCGGATGTTCAGCTACGCCAGCTGCTAAACGATCGCGTAGCAAGTCAATATTAGCTAAATCAGCATATTCAGCCATATCAAAGCGTAAAATACGATTATCATCGTTAAATAATACATGCGCTAACGACTTCGCTAATTCTGTTTTACCTACCCCAGTTGGACCTACAAATAGCATTGACGCTTGCGGCCGGTTATGATCATTCATATCAGTTACTGAAGTATACAAACGGTTAACTACCATCTCAACCGCTTGCTTTTGATTTAGTACCCGTTGATTTAAGTAATTACGCACACCATCAATGTCAACTTCCCAAGCAGTATTAACACCAACAGTATCCATAATCACTTGTTGCAACATTTTTAGGTTAATTGGTTGATGACTTTGCCGTGCTCGCCCAATTAAAGCATCTAGAATTAAAATGCTCTTTCGTGGTTGTACTTCATCAGGTTCATACCGGTTAGTTAAGTCGATGATTTCATGTAACATGCCATCATCAATATGCTTTTGGGCTAAGTGAATATCGTACTTAGAATTAGCATCAATATCACTAGCATCATCAACATATTTTTTAGCCATGTTCCGTAAAATATTCATAACATTAGCTGTACTTAACTCCGGAACATGTAATTGTTGTAAACGTTCATATAAAGCTTTATCATGACGTAAATACTTGTCATATTCTTCATTAGTTGTAGCCGCAATAATATGCACATGCCGAGCACCTGATTCTGCCAATAATGGCTTCAATGCTTGCAATGCCATTGGGCTAATTTTAGCGATTAGATGAAATTCATCCATGAATAATACTAATTCATGACCACTATTTTCTTGATAACGTGGTACTTCATCTTCCATCATCTTTTTCATTCGGTTAGCCATTGATAATGCTGCGTCAGTATTACCTTCATTAGAAGCCATCGCTACTAAATCAACATTAACGTATGTACGTTTAGTATCAACCCGCGATAATTCCTTAATAATAGCGGTCTTACCAACACCAGGTTCACCTAATAAAATAATGTTTGATACTTCTGGTCTCAATAAATTCCCTAAAACTTTTTGTACTTCACGATCACGACCGGTAATTGGACGGTCAGGTGCAACAAATTGCTGGCAATATTTTGCTAACATTGGATAATGATAAGCATCAAATTTAACTGTAGTCATCCCTACTCCTCCTCAACTGTTACTATTTTAAGTATAAACTTTTTATAATGATAACGCTTTTAATTTTTACTAAAAAATAAAAAGTGCTTCTTTTTTAAGAAACACTTTTTAAAGTTATTGTTCACGCAGATAAATATTTAAATTATCATATGAAATTTGGTAATCATCTAACAAATGTTTTAATGATTGAAATTTATCCCAATTAGAGATTGCGGTATGTACAAATATTCCCGATGATACTTCAAAGTAATCATCATCATTAGAAACATCGTTTTTCTCAACAAATAGCCGGTAATTAATACCATTATTATTACTTTTCACTTCAGCATAATTGCGTAACGGGTTAATATCAATATCTGCTAATTGTTGTACTAACTCAATATAAAAATCTTTCCAGGTATTAACATTATGCACATTATTATCCATAAATGTGTAACTTTGAATTTTATCACCAATGAAGTGTTGTGTCCCATCATAAATTACTGCTGCTTTAGGGATCACCGTTGGTGTGTAGTCAATATGTGGATATGCCCAGATTTGTAAAGCGCGTTGGATCAATTCATTAGTACGTGCCACTATTTCAGCTTGATCCCATTTAGTAGCTGTAGCTGGTAGTTTATTTAAATTAACGAAATGACTATCTTTAAAGCCCTTCGCCATCGTTTGTTTTTCTTTGAAAGCACGATTACTGTACTTGGTATTGTAACCAGTTAGCGTTAAATTACCAATCGTATTTAGATATTGCAGATGTACATTTTCCCAATCAGGGCCTAAATCATTTTTCCAAGATTGATTAAGATGTTGCGGCATAATATGTTCAACGCTGTACTTTTGTTCTTCAACACCTTGATAAATTCGCAAATTTTCAACATGATCATAGTTTTCAAATCGTTCAAATAAATATGTTCTAAAGAAACTATTAATATGATAAAAATCATTTTGTAATAATGCGTTCTTAACTTCATCATCATTAGGCAAGCGTGCACTATTTTTCTTCTTTAAAAGTAAATAACTAACAATGGTTGCTAATGGTACTTCAGGATCATTAGCGGCTAATTTGGTCATATCATGATAAAGCGTTTTAAAAACGCCATTTAATGCATTGCTAGGAATTTTAACAATCATGCGCCGAGCAATATAAACTTCGACGACACTAAAAATTTGTGCAACTTGTTGTGCATTGATTTGATGATTATTTAAATCAACAATAATTGCCATTAAAAATGGGCGGATAACGGTAGTATTAATTTTATTAAAGCGATAGAGAATATCATCAATTTGCTCATCGCCGGTGTTATTATTTAGAATTTGTTGATATGCTAGTGAATAATCATTTAATTCATCAAAAAATGTTTTTTTATCAGTGATATTCTTATGATAAAAATCAACAAAATTCCAATAAATATTGTTATTGTTAGGTGTTTTCGACAATCTTAATGCTAAAAAATCCTTAAAGAAGTTGCTGACATCAGTAACCCGGTTTTCAATAGGTTCCCAATAATTATTAAAATAAAAGTTTTGATTATCAATACTTTCATTCATTAACAAAAAGTTTCTTATTTTATCGCCTTCGGTTAGGTCAACACCAGTTGAATTTAAACTTTCAAAAATTGATTGTGCGTCGTCGTTATAACTTAAATTGACAAGCATCACTTCTAATTTTTTAATCGCTTTAACCATTACTAGATCACGTGGCTTATCAAATTCAGCAATATTTAATGTATTTAAACGATCATAAAAATAACGATAATTTTTAGTGATATTAGAACCTTCATTAAATAACTTCTCATCGCCAAATAATTTTTGATAATCAACCGCATCCCGTGGGTTCAAATGTAGTTTTAAATTATTAGCAATAAATTTTAATGTTAATTCATCTTCGTCTTCATCATCCAAATTAGATAAATAATTAACATTAATAATTTGATTAGCCTTATGATGATTTTCCTTCCATCTACTAATAGCAAGATATAATAATGAAATCGTGGTAATACGTTGTTGACCATCGATAATAATATTTTCTTGAGTTAATGAACCAGGTTTAACGACCACTGAGCCAAAAAAGTGATCACGATCTTCACGATAAGCGGTAATTAAATCGTCAAACAAGCGTTCACAGTTTTTGATACTCCAAGCGTAATTCCGTTGATAAACGGGAATAATAAGTTGCTTAGTGCCTTTAATATAATCCTCAATTCTTCTAACATTACCATCCATAACTAATTTTCCTTACCTGTATTATTTCATTAAACATGATAACTAATAAAAAGTTCTTAGTAAATGTTATTTTGTCAGCATTTTACTAAGAACTTTATATTATTTGATATAAAAAAAGACTGTAAATAATTACAGTCTAAACTACCCATTAAAAAAGTTTTAATTCATATGCTAAGCGTTCGTTATCAACTGGATCAGCTGATTTTGCAGTATTAATTACGCCGCGATATTTAAATCCCCATTTTTCCGCAATGTGTTGTAAACGTTCATTACGTCGATGTGTATCGATACGCACATAACGGAACCCTTTTTCATAAACGGTTGTGAATAATGATGTAAATAAAATATCAGTTAAGTGTTGGCCGCGATATTTGTTTGAAATCGCAACGCGATGAAAGGTCGCATACGGACTATCATTATTTTCCCAATTACCATCACGCAAAGTAGCGTAATTAGGATCAGCCTCTTCATAAACAGTTGTAACACCTGCTACTTCACCTTCAACAGTTAAAACGTAGCATTCATTACGCTGAATATCAGCTGTAAACATTTCACGATTAGGTTCACCATTTTGCCATTGTGAACTACCGTCTTTTTTTAATAATGCTTTAGCACTGTCAATAATTTGCATAATATCATCAAGATCAGCTAAAGTTGCTTTACGTAAAAATGTAGCCATTTAAGTTCCCCTTTCTAACTAGTTGTGCGCAGCGCGCTAAATAATATTTTAGCATTGATGTTGATGTATTAGCATCATCTTTTTGTAAAAATAAGAAAAAATGTTTTTGTAAAAAATCGATACTACATATTGTATTATTTTTAAAAACATATACAATATATATTGTTGTCGACAACGCTTACTAATTAAATTATTTTTGTACAATTAATACAACGTCATTCATTGTATAAAAAAACTAATATTTTTTAAATAGAAAGAGGTAAAAAGATGGAAAACCAGGAAGAATTAACCATGTTTAACCATCCGTTAAAATGGTTTAAACATCAAGTTACTGGCTGGCCACAACAAAATTATTACTTATGGTGGTTTGCTTTAGGATGCCAAATCATGACATTGGTCAATGGTAAAATTGACACAATCGCCATTGTTACTTTCTTTGGCACAATGATCGGGGTCTTATGTATTTTATCAATCAACGCTGCTAAAAGTGTTAATGGCATTCTCGGTATTATTAGTGCTTCTTGTTTAATATATGTTGGCATTTCTGCTAAGAACTACCTTTCTTGTTTTGAACAAGTAGCTTACATGTTAACTCTTGATTTTCCAGTTATTTTTGCTGTGAAATCTTGGAATGATGAAACTGTCAATCATATTAAGACATTTACTTTAGGTAAATGGATAATTGCTATTACTGCCACAATCATTGTTTGGGTATTATCAGCCGTTTTAATTGGTAAGTATACCAATGATCCCCGGCCATGGATTGATGGTTTAAGCTTTGCGGTTAGTTTAACCGCAGGAATTATGTGTTTCTTCCGCTATAATAATCAATATATTTGGTGGTTATTTAGTAGTATTTTCCAATTAATCTTATGGGGAATTACATACGCGCAAGGCGGTGCTAGTTTAGCCATGGCAGTTAATTCAAGTATTTACTTAATGAATGACATTTTAGCCTTTACCACTTCCCCATGGTTTAAAGCCGGACGGAAAAAAATGGGATTAAATGAAATTAAAAAATAATTCTTAAATAAAAAGATGCAGTGAAGATTAATCTTCACTGCATCTTTTTATTTATTAAAAAACAGGATATGGCGCAACGGGTGTATTAATAATATGGTTAAAATCAATTTTAGCTAAACTATTATCATTAGTATCGTTTAATGCTTCCTTATCCGTCAGCATCATATTTGAACCTTGCGCAATCATTAAGTTTAGTGAATAATGTTCATGATTACCGCAAAAGATTGTTACTACTGGTTTTTGTGCTTGCCGTAATGCGCCAATTTCAAATGCACAACCATCATCAATATTATCTAAATCATATAAGAATACGCCGATATCAGCTTGTCCCATTGCGTTCATATCATTTCGATAAGTAGCGACTTGCCATTCCAAACTGCCAAATAAATCACCCTTATGATCAACTACCGAAGCACCCTTATATTGATAATCAAATGGAAAATGAAAATCAGTTACGGTAGGATTTTGTTTTAATAAACGTTGGGCAATCGCTACCCGCTTTTTTTGTTCTTCGTTAAAAAAAGGTGTTCCTAAATAAATTCGAGCCATATATCAATTCTCCTTAATGCGTTGGTAAACATTTAATTTACTTAACCATTTATTCTGACGGTCAACTTTATAAGTATAACTTAAAAGCAATTTAAAATGTGACCAATTTAGTGATGGCATCTTAACATCACCTTGAAAAGCATGCATGATTTGCGTTTGTACTAAATAATCAACTTGTGATGCCAATAATGTAAAAAGTTGTGCCCCGCCAATTACATAAATTACTTCCTGTTGATATTTACGCAGAAATGTTTGTAATTCTATCCGGTTATGTAAATAAATAACATTGTTAGCAGTTGGCAAATTAGATCGGTGAGTTAGAACAACATTTTGACGTAGTGGTAATGGGCCATTGGGGAAACTTTGATAAGTTTTTCGTCCCATTAAAATAATATGGCCTGTAGTTATTTGTTTAAAACGACGCATATCATTAGGCAAATGCCATGGTAAGCGGCCGTGATTACCAATAACATGATTACTATCTTCAGCCCAGAGATAAACTAAAGTCATTTGATGCACCTTCTTGATAAGTAGACCAATTATCATTAAAAAATTCAGAAGCAAAAATAATCGCTTTTTTTATAATAAACAATGTAAAATATAATTGTAAGGGATAAGTTTTAAAAGTTAATGGGGTGATACTGATGTTACGCAATAATTTTATTAAAAAAGCTGGTTTAATCGTTATAACAACTAGTGCTATGTTACTAACACCTATGCTTAATAAGGTCACTAAAGCTGACGCTGCAACAATTAATTGGCATGCTAACACTCCGGAAATGATTACAGCTTTAAATAATAATGGCACCTATACCATTAAAAATGGTGATACATTATGGGCGATTGGTATGCATTATAATATCAAACCTGACATTATCGCACAAGCTAATAACATCAATGATCCACATCATTTACCGGTCGGTTTAGTTTTACAATTACAAATTACTAATCGGAATCAAGCCGTTTTAATCACAAATAATCAGCATACAACGCATTATCAATATTTAAATAACAACGATAAAATTAATCAGAATATGCCATTTACTAATGGCACACATACGCAAATTACCACTACTAAGCAAACAACAATCACTAAACATGCGCCAACAGAATTTAAGCCACAACAAATGACACCGGCCCAAATTAATCAGTACATCAGTAATGAAGCTCGGCAGGCAGATGGTGGTTTAGTTAATAGTTATCGCATTAAACGCATCGACAATGATCGTTATTTTGTATATGATGCTAATGATCCTAATAGTGAACCACTTTGGGTAGTTAATGCGCATACAGGCGCAATGTTAAAAGCATAATTTAAAATCTTATAAAAATAAAGTGCTCTAAAATTATCAAATTTTAGAGCACTTTATTTTTAATTATTCATCAAAAAGTAATTGATATTGTCGTAATGATAATGGTTGTTGCAATTTAATATCCATTCCTACAACTACTTTATTTTTGTGTTGAGCGACTAATATCTCTTCACGCACGGTATCAGCTATAATTTGGCCACGGCCTAAATAAGTAAATACACTACCATCAGCATCAGAATTTTTCATAAACACTTCAATTCGTACTTGTTGCTGGCCAGTGGCTACGCCCTTTAACAAACGCTGCACTTCATCAGAATTTAAATGTCGTGATGCCCGCGTATACCACCGAAAAACATCACCATTATTAAAGTGATTATGATAATAGGCATTCTTTTGATGATCGTCTTTATGATAAGTAACAAAAATAGGACAGACTTCATCAGTTACTCGGTAACCATACATCGGTGCACTGACATCTTTCGGCCAATTTAATAAACGACAAACATCTTTACGGGTATATGCTTGATATAGTGTAAATTGTTGCATATTATCATACTCATGATTTAACTGTAAGCCAGCTGTAATAACATCACCATATAACTTTTTAAAAGTAACATCATTTTGTAATAACATTCTTAATTCATCATTCAAATGCCAACCTAATAAATCATGAATAACTAACGCCTTACCTCCGTATAAATTACGTCGCGTCGTTTTACCTGCCTTAACATCAAAAAATTGCAATGATAATACCTTTGCTAATGAAGTTAATAAAGCATCACTGACATAAGCATGATGACGATGATAAAGCGTTTGTAATTGTGTATCAGTAACATTATCTTGTAATAATAGTTGTCTTAATAACAATAATTCATGACTACGTTTGCCATTAAGCAGTTCTTGGGATAAGAATGTTAGAACTTGTGAAGCATAACCAGATAAGTTAATCGTTTCGCCCATTTTATTTAAAAACTGTGCATAATTAGTTATTTTTCCCTGCTTAACTAATGCCAATGGTGTTAACGAATGATACTTAATAAAGTCATTCAAAAACGGTATGCGTCCTAATTGATGTTTCAAATCAAGATAGGCCTGTCGTAAGTAATGAATATTATTTAATTTAACTTTATCCAGCGCAACTAAAATTCGTCGTTGCGTAACTTTAGTAAAATTAATAGTTGCTAAACCAATAGTAGCAGGAACACGCACTTCACTACGGGCAGTATTTTTATTACAACTAGTGTCATCGTTTAACGCTAACGGGATTAGGTAATTATTTTTATAATTACCAATGAAATCAATAATGGTTACAAAATCCTTGTGCGGATATTTACGCAACCCCCGTCCTAATTGTTGAATAAACACAATACTTGATTGCGTATTGCGTAACATCACAATTTGGTTTAAACAAGGAATATCAATGCCTTCATTAAAAATATCGACGGTTATTAAATATTCTAATTCACCATTTTCTAATGCATGAATAGCCTGTGTGCGTATCTTAGCATCATCTTGATTAGTTAATGCTTGCGCGGGATGTCCCTTGGCGCTAAACATTCGGGCTAATTGTTGGGCTTCAGTTTGGCGGCTACAAAAAATTAAACCGTGGACCTGTTGTCCTGAATAACCATAATAAGCTAATTGAGTTAATACATAATCTACACGTGCCTCAGCAGTCAAATGGCGTAATGGCGTTTTATCATCAATTATTTGTCCATGATACTCATAATCTTGCAAACCAACGTAATGAAACGGACAAAGCATGTGTGCAGTGAGGGCATCTTTTAAACGAATTTCATATGCTAAATTATGATCAAAAAGTTGATAAACATCTTGATTATCCATTCTTTCCGGTGTAGCAGTCATTCCTAACCAAAAACGCGGTTGAAAATAATGCATAATACGTTGATAACTAGGTGCGGCCGCACGATGGGCTTCATCAATCAAAATAAAGTCGAACATATCCGGTGCCAATGTCTGCAAAACCTGCGGACGTGCTAATGTTTGAATAGTAGCAAAAACATAACGTGCCTGACTTTGATGATAATGACCGCTTAAAATACCATAATCATCACGCCGACCACCGAGGACATGCCGGAAACTGGCTAAAGCTTTTTCTAAAATCTGTTCACGATGTACGACAAATAAGAAACGGCGTGGTTGAAATTTTTGCACTGCTAAAGCGCCTAAATATGTTTTGCCTGTCCCCGTCGCAGAAACAATTAATGCTCGGTGCGCATGATTTTGCCATAATTGCGATAATGATGCTAAAGCGGCTTGTTGCATCCGATTAGGAGTAATTACGGCATGTGATGATCCATGCTCAGCAACATCATTATGAAAAGAAGGATGATAATGCTGTTGATAATTAGTTAACCAAGTTGTTGTTAGTGGTTGGGCAATATGCCATAATTGTGCGAATTCTTCATTAATTTGTTGTGTTAAACCACTGTCAGTTAACGAAGTAATCCGTAACATCAACTCTTTATTGGTCAATAACGCTGCCCGGGTAAAATTAGCACTACCAATTATCCCCGTTTGGTAATTATCATGATCAAAGAAATATCCTTTAATATGAAAACCAGACGTTGATGCAATTCTAACTTTAAGATTAGGTATTTTTAATAGTTCTTGAAAAACAGCTGGTTGATTAAAATGCAAGTAAGTGCCGGTAATAAGTTCACCACTAATACCTTGTTGGGCTAAATCAGCTAAGATAACTTTTAAAGGTGTCAACATATCCGGCGTAATAAAAGCAACGATCCATTTAAAATGTTGACAATGCCGTAGTTCATAGCGTAAGTACGACCAAATACTATCATCACGATTAGTCAATAAGCGTGGTGTAATTAATGTGTTGACTTGATATTTATTTTGATTAACTAAACCATTTAAAATTGCTTCATTAAAATTATTATCCATTAATGCTTCCTGATTTTTAATGCTTGGTAATGAGCTTTAATTGTTAAAATGATATTAATGACAATAACGATTACTAACAGTACCATACTTCGATGACTACCAACCATAACAGCATAGGCCTTGTTAGTAGTTACTGCTTCATGTAAAGCAATAATTGCGGCCATTAAACTAGTTCCTAATGAACCGGCATATTGTTGTAGCGTATTAAATAATGAACTGACATCAGAACGTTGTTGCGGATTAACGTAATTACCCGCATCAGACAACGTATTACCAAAACCAAATGTGTAACCAATTCTAAAAATTAAATAAATAACGCCTAATAACAATGCATCTTGGTGCGTTGTTAATAAATAATAGCTGCTAACACCAATCAATAAGCAACTATTAGCAATCATTAAAGTATAAAAGGCACCCTTATGATCGTATAATTTACCTGCCATTGGTGAAGTAAAAGCACCGATTAATGCACCTGGTAACAATAATAAGCCTGCAGCCATTGCGTTAAGATGCAAACTTTCTTCAGCAAATAGTGGTAATAAGAAAGCTAAACTTAAATTAACGAATTGTAAATTAAAAAAACTAATGGCGCGTAAACGCACGATAGGTTGTTTCAAAATATTAAAGTTTAAATATTCATTTTTAGTATGGGTAACATGGTAAATGAATATACTTAATAAAACTAAACCAATAATTAGAAAAATATAAAAATCAGCATGCGTAAAGCCAACTTTACCAGCACGATTTAATGACCAGTCAAACGATAATAATGTTATCGTCAAAATTAATAAGCCAATTAAGTCAAATGAGCGCGTGGGCGGAATAACTTGGTTTTTACTAATTACATGATTACCAACTAATAAAACAATTAATACTAATGGCACAACACCAATAAAAAGCCAACGCCATGAGCATAACTGCGTTAATACGCCACCATAAGTTGGTCCTAACGCCGGACCAAAAGCTTTAATCATCGTTACAATCCCTGTATAAAAGCCGAACTGCGCACTCGGAATATTATGAAAAACAATTTGATACATTAATGGTGTTGCTAAGCCAGTTGCTAAGGCATCAAGTAAACAACCTAACAACAACCAGCGAAAACTATGTGCACTAGCAGCTAGTAACGATCCCAAAATAAAAATAACACTAGCTACTTGAAATAAACGTTTTAACGAAATACTTTTCATTAAGTATGCTGTAGTACTCATAACTAAGGTAGCAATTAAATAATAACCTGATGATAACCACTGGACATCACTTAATGATACATGAAACTCATTAATTAAAGTTGGAAAAGTAACAACTAAGGAGGTCCCGATTAGGATGCCAATAAAACCAAGTATACTTCCCATTATTACTGATAATTTATTTTGAAATGACACTGTCATTGTTATTCGCGCTCTTTTCATGATTATTTACATTATCGTTTTATCATATCTATGCAAATAATGCGTGAAAAAAGGATCTACTTAAAATCAAAGTTAACATATGGTGAATGAATTGCTGCTTTAATTTTGCGAATATCAGCGCCAATGGCAACGTAAGCATCAACAATGGTGCCTAATAAAAGGGTAACATCGTTATTCAAAACGTCTAATAAACCTTCCACAATCCCGGCTAACAACATCTGATGTTGTAAAACATGAATAAAAGCATCACGACTGTCGTCTTTAGCACTATCTGTTCGTGCCGCAGTAATGGCATGGTCAAAAGTGTTGACACTTTGCTTAGCATTATCAGCTAAAATTAATGTCCGTTGATTAATTCGTTGTGATAATTTTAAAATTTGTTCATCATCTAGTTGTTCAGGCTCGGTAGTAGCTAAACTATAAAGATCGCTTAATAATTGATACAACAAATCACTATGTTGCCAGTCAGTAATTAGATGCTGCAAAGCAATTAATTTGGTACGGATTACTTGCCAATCTGGCTGCTTATTATTAACACAAGTACCAATATCATTCAAAATATCAATAAATTGATCAATGTAATCATGTGCAAAGTGTTGTGCTGCTTTAGTTGAATTATCCATTTTCACCACCCCATTTTTAATTTCTTATTATAATGAAACAAAAAAACACTCTAAGGTCAACCCTTAAAGCGTTTATTATCGTTCATTATTTCATTAAAATAGCCATAAAAATCAAAAAGATAAGTGCTAAACCGTACATAATTGGATTAATCTCGTGCCGTCGATGAGCCATTATCATGGTAATTGGATACATAATAAAACCAAGTGCAATTCCATCAGAAACGCTATATGTTAATGGCATGCCAATGACAATAAAAAATGCCGGTACCGCAATTTCAAAGTGTTGCCAGTCAATTTTACCCAATGATTTAGCCATTAAAATTCCTACCAAAATTAATGCTGGGGCTGTTACTTGGTTAGTAACAACTGCTAAAATCGGTGAGAAGAATAAGCTCACTAAAAATAGTAATCCAACTACAATAGCTACAACGCCAGTACGTCCTCCTACAGCGATTCCGGCTGATGATTCAACGAATGCACCAACCGGCGAGGTACCAAGCAATGAACCCATCATCATCGATGTTGATTCGGTAACTAATGCATTACCAATACGAGGAATATGATTACCATCAACAATACCAGCTTGTTCGGTTAAACCAACTAAAGTACCCGCTGTATCAAAAAAGGTAACTAATAAGAAAGTAATGACGACAATCCACATTTGAACAGTATTAATATGATTAATATTATGCAAAGCTACTAAAAAAGAACCGTGTAAACTGGGAGCGCTGCCTATTAATTGATGTGGCACTTTAATCAAACCCGCAATAATACCGATTAATGCTGTACAAATCATTCCAACAAATACGGCTGCCGGTACTTGACGACTAAATAAAATAATTGTAATTACTAAACCAACTACTGTCAGCCACGTACCATTGTTAGTTAAACTTCCTAATTTAACTAACGTTGCTTTATCAGCAACGACCAAACCACCCTCTTGTAAACCAATAAACGTAATAAAAAGGCCAATGCCCGCAGAGATAGCTAATTTTAAATCACGCGGAATAGCATTAATAATATAATCACGAATTTTAAATGAAGTAATAACTATTAAAAGTAATGAAGCAACAAATACAGCGGCTAGCGCTGTTTGCCAAGAAACATGCATTCCTAAAACTACAGTATATGCAAAGAAAGCATTAATGCCCAAAGTAGGCGCCATGGCAACCGGATACCGAGCAAAAATGCCCATTAATAATGAGCCAAAAGCACCAGCTAAGGCCGTAGCCGTAAATACTGCACTTTTATTCATGCCCGTTACGCCTAAAACATTAGGATTAACAAATAAAATATAAGCCATTGATACAAAAGTGGTTAAGCCGGCTATAATTTCACGCCGCCACGTTGTATCAAATTGATCGAATTGAAAATATTGCTTAATACGATCCATAAAACACCTCATAAATATTTATTGTGAATAACACATTCTAACTTTACCAAAGATTATTTCACAATAATGTAAAAATGCGGTAAATCAGTAATGTCAACATAATAAATAAATTACAATGAACTTTAGAATTACAGTAACGGTGATAAAAATGCTTGTATCCTTGTGTTTAATACTAACGGCATTTAGTGCCGCAATCATTCAAAGTACTAGTGGCTTTGGTTTTGGTATTATCTTCATGGCAGTGATGACGCTATTTTTTCCTTATAAGTATTGCACGGTATTATCAATTACTACTTCATTTTTCATGCAGACATATACCATTATCCGTTTACGCCATTATATTAATTGGCGCCTAGTATTATATCCAGCTATTACTTCAGTAATAATGAGTGGTATTGGTATTCACGTTATGATAAAATTGCCAACGCAACTTACGTCCTTATTATTAGGCACTTTTTTATGGATATTAGGAATATACTTAATTTTTATTGCACCACATGTTAAATTGCCCCATAATCGACGAATTGGTTTGTTAATGGGGGCTTTAGGTGGTTTTATGGATGGTGTTTTTGCCATTGGTGGTCCACCCATGGTGGCTTACTATGATGCGGTCATCGATCAACCATTGTCTTATCAAGCAACGATTCAAACTTATTTTTGGATTGTTGGTTTAAATGTTTTAATTAATAACCTTATTTGTCATAATTTAACGCTTCACTTAGTACCACTTATTGCATTATCAGTAACAGGCTGCTTATTAGGTACTTTATGTGGCGTTCATTTATTACAAAAAATTTCAATGTCAGCAGTACGACGTCTTGCTTATTTGGTAATGTTAGGTGCTGGCACATATAATTTAATCAAATTTGGCGTTAGTGTTTGGCATTAAAATAGCGTTTCTAGTAATGAAACGCTATTTTTATTATTATTGCCATTGTTTAATAATATCTTTTACCGCCGTTATTTCGGTTGCATAATTGTGTTGCATATATTTAAGACTACTTTGTGTTTTATCAGTTGTAGTTGATGCTGTTGTTTCCGGTGGCACAATAACATGGTAACCATTAAAGAAACCCGCAGCTGCACTATTAATTACACAAATATTGGTTACTACACCAGTTAAAATAATATTCTTAACGTTTAATTCACGTAATAAACTATCTAATCCCGTTTGAAAGAAGGCACAATAGGTACGCTTTTTTAAGACATAATCTTGTGATTGTGGCTTTAATTCGGGAATTATCTGCGCACCCCATGTACCATCCATGCAATGTTCACCCCATACTTTTAATTCAAAATCATGTGGTAAATGAGTATCGCAACAATAAATCACCGGAACATGATGATAATGCGCGGCAGTTAGTAATTGCTGCGTTGCCGGAATTATTTGTTGAGCGTACTCGTTTTTAAATTTACCGGTTACAAAATCATTAACCATATCAATTACAATTACGGCCTCTTTCATATAAAATTTACCTCCAATATAAATTATTTTTAAAATAAAAACATCACTCAAACTGATGAGTGATGCATTAAATTTATTTATCAATAATAATATTACCATTTGAAGTATCTTCAGTTTCATGAGCTGCTTTTTTCAAAAATTCATTAGCCGATTCTTCAAGGGCAATTTCTTCATCTTCTAGTTTTTTATCAATATCACTGGCGTTAGCATCAATGATGATGTTGCCATTTGATACTTCTTCTTTATCAGTCATAATAATATCTTCTTTCTATTTTTAATTTAGTTAGTCTTTATCAATACTAATGCTGGTGTGTTGGTACTTATCAGGATCTTGAATTAAATCTGTAATTACCTTAACAACGTGATCTTGTGAAAGGTCAGTTGGCTTAAATGGTTCAGCATTCATTGCCATATTTTCATCTTGTTTAAGACTACGATGCAACCAAAATGGCCGTACTAATGTGTAATCTAAGTCACTAGTCCGAATGAGTTTAGCAGCTTGATAAAAATCAGCGGCAGCGGCATCAATTTGTTGTTTGTCCCATTCCCCATAAGTTTCTGGTAATTGATCATAAATACCAGAAGTTGTGGCAAAGATTAAACGTTTAACATGTTCACCGTGCATGGCTTCTATAATTGTATTGGCAGCATCGGCTAAATTTTTATTGATATCAGCATAAATAATATCTTGGTCATGCATCGCCATCTTTAAGACATGTAAATCAGTTACCTTACCTTCAATAACACGATCGCTTTCTTTAATTTCATTATTAATTGCACTTTGATAACGAACAAATAAGGTTGTGTGATCATCAGGATCATATTGTAAATTTTCCCGTACCGCACGGGCAATTTTATTATCAGCACCAATAATTAATAAATTACTCATTATTTTAAACTCCTCCTATTGTGCTTCATTAATAACGCCATAATCTGGTTGACCATCAGTAATTCGATCATAATCAATCGTCGTTTTAATATCATTACCAGTATCTTTTTTAATTAAGTGTCGGTATTCTTTTTGGACATTCTTATCAGTTAAAATAGTCCATTTAGCAACATGGTGATTATTATGTCCTTTAATAGCAAAACCACTATCTGGAGCCGCTGTTGTACCAGTCAATTTACATTTATAGACAATACCGTTATCAGCTAATAAATATTTATCAACTGGTTTGCTAGTATCAATTTGTTGTGATGAATAGCTTTTGCCATTGGCAGTATCTTTAGCAATATCATCACATTTACCAGTTGTGCCATCCTTAGCTGTATAAATTACTACGCCACCAATAGCCTTGATTTTATAATTGACATGTTGATGAGTAGCATTCTTAACTAAGATATCACCATCAATTGTGGGTGCATACCATACTTGATGATTGTCAGTACGCGCATGATCAAAATAATAACCACTTACTGCAAATTTATTATCAGCATGAGCAGCTAACCAGTTAATGAAATCATCATTAATTTGTTGACGTTGTTGTGAAGTAATATGCAAGGTATCATGGACATTATCAATCACGGCAGCATGCACATTATTAATATCGTTGTCCAAAACGGCGGCTGAACTAATTAAACTTAACGATAATATTGGAACTAACACTGCTGCTTTGTATTTCATAAATATCTCTCCTCACACTTTGATTATAACTACTTCCTTACTAGTGCGGTTAAATAATGCCTTATAAGGCATATTATTCGTATTTTCAACTTAAACTTGTTATAGTATAGACAGTTAGTAAATGTTGAGTGCTTATTCCAGAAGACGGAGTGAGCAGCAGTGGTACTAACAAAAAAAGCCTTTGCTTCAGAGGACGGAGCGAAGGCTTTTATTTATATACAAAATGATATCGCTAAATTCGTTTTAACGCATCATTAATTGGTGTTGTACCAGTTGTGATCTTAATAACTTTATTAATTGTATTTGGCATATCAATAATCATTGCTAACGTCTCAGCAACGTCATCAATCGAATTAATACTATTGACACCAGTAATATCAACATGCGTAGTAATTTTCCCAGTTGCTGGATCATCAGTTAAAAAACCGGGTTGTAAAATCGTATATGCCATGCGGGTATTATGAATTAGATAATTATCAGCGAAAAATTTGGCAATATTAAAATCAGTTAAATCATCAGCTCCATTTTCATCACTGCGTAAGAAACCGGGATCATGCCAATGGTTTGGCTCTAAAGCAAAAGCAGAACTAAGCATGACGAAGCGTGTAATATGAGCTTGCTGAGCGGCTAACATTACCTTAACAGCTCCAAAAGCATCAACGCGTAATAATTGCTTACCGTGTGAACCAGCCGTAAAAATAACAGCATCAGCTCCACTCATTTGCTTAGCAAGATCGCTAATTTCATCTTTAACAATATTAAAAGCCATTGCCGTAACGTGTTTATTATTGATAACTTTATTAACAGTACGAGTACCGGCAATGACATCATGACCTTTATCAATCAAATGATTAATAACACGGCGACCAACCCGTCCATTTGCGCCAACCACAAAAATTTTTTGATAATTCATCCTCATCACTCCCTTACATCTGTCTCTTATAC
>JAHLFS010000007.1 GCA_018883675.1 Candidatus Paralactobacillus gallistercoris
GTATATTTTAAGTAATAAAAAATTATATTAATTGCATCTAGTAAAACCTATCAGGTATATTACTTATTAGTAATAAAGAATTATTTTAATAAGTTGATGTTAATATATGCGATGGAGAATGAACACGTATGCAAATTGATTGGGATAAATATATAAAAAAACAACCAGTTTTAGCGGATATTATTAAAGGAAAACCAGCGTTTTGGCCTAATCCGTATTTACTACCTAATGATGAAATTTGGCAACATGAAAAATATAGTATTAAAGATATTGAAGTAGCCGATGCTGATTTACATCGTTATGCACCATTAATTATGGCTTTATTTCCTGAAACTAAAACAACGAATGGTATTATTGAATCACCTTTAAAGAAAATTGATGGAATGGCTAATAAATTACGGCAACGGCATCCGTTTTATGGACAATTATATTTGAAAATGGATTCAGAATTACCTGTTGCTGGTTCAATTAAAGCCCGGGGTGGCTTGTATGAAGTGTTAAAACATGCGGAAACATTAGCACTTGAACATGGTTTATTATC
Source organism: Candidatus Paralactobacillus gallistercoris (assembly GCA_018883675.1). GTDB lineage: Bacteria > Bacillota > Bacilli > Lactobacillales > Lactobacillaceae > Paralactobacillus_A > Paralactobacillus_A gallistercoris. The sequence goes on from JAHLFS010000007.1 coordinate 542, forward strand.
ATCAAAGGATGATAATTATGCTAAATTAGCTTCACCAGCAGCTAAAAAATTCTTTAGTGAATATAAAGTGCAAGTGGCATCAACTGGCAATTTGGGTCTTTCGATTGGTATTGTAGCTGCTGCTGTTGGTTTTAAAGCAATTGTTCATATGAGCAGTGATGCTAAACAATGGAAGAAAGATCTTTTACGTCAAAAAGGGGCAGAAGTAATTGAATATCAAAATGATTTTGATACAGCCCTAGACGAAGGACGGGAACGTTCTAAAGCTGATCCAAAGAGTTACTTTGTTGATGATGTGCGTTCTAAAGATTTATTCATGGGCTATGCAGTAGCAGCTTTACGGTTACAAAAACAATTTGCCGCACAACATATTTTAGTAGATAAAGATCATCCCGTGTTTGTTTATAGTCCAGCTGGCGTCGGTGGTTCTTCTGGCGGTGTTGCTTTTGGCATGAAAGCTGTCTTTGGTGATGCTGCACATGTTTTCTTTGTTGAACCGGCTGCTTGCCCAAGCAGTACTTTAGGCATTGTTACTGGTTTAAATAATAAGATTTCAGTTCATGATGTGGGTCTTGATGGTAAAACTGAAGCTGATGGTTTAGCTTGTCCAAGTCCGTCAGTAATTTCTGGTGATATTATGAAACCACTACTAAGCGGCATTTTTACAGTGGCTGATAAAGACTTATTTGATTACTTACGTGATTTATATGCAACCGAACATATTACTATTGAACCATCTTCATGTGCTACATTTGCTGGGCCTGATCGCTTATTTACTGATAAGCTAGCCTTACAATACTTACAAGAACATGATTTAATGGATAAAAAAGATAATATTATTCATATCGGTTGGGCTACAGGTGGTAGTATGGTGCCACGTTCGATTGTTCAACAAAACTTAGACACATACTTATAAAAAGTAATTTTTATTAAACCAGCATTTTAGTAGTGCTGGTTTTTATTTTTCAACATATTTATTTATATTACATTAGTGTTACATTTATATGATAAAAATTAAGAATACTATAAAATCGCATAAGAAAATGATAATCTAAATTTTAGAAGTATATGAACGGATAGTGGAGGAAGAACGATGACTAATAATAAAGGAAATGAAGTTCATCAATTACATGTCCAAAAATCACATCATTTAACTGCAGTTACCGGCGCTGGTGTTCTCTTAGGAAGTACTATCTTATTAGGTCAACAAACAAAGCCTGTTCATGCGGCTACTACTAATGATCTTAAAACTGATGCTAACCATATGGCAGTAACTAGTGCTACTTCACAACATCAGCTTGAATTACATAGTGCTACTAGTCAAAGTAGTAATGCTTCACAAGCTAGTCAACAAACTAGCCAAACAATTACTAATAAGACCGCACAATCACCATTGAAGACAATGCAAGTAACTAGTGTCGCTAGTGTTAATAATGCTAAAGCAACTTCAGCTGTACAACATAATGTTAAATCCACAGCTAGTCAAGCATCACTAGCTTCTTCAACAGTGGCTAGTGCACAAATTACTAGTCAACAAGTTAGTCATAGTTCTATCCAAAGTCAGGCAACTCATACTGTTTCATCATCAGTAATGTCTCAACAAACGACTAGCCAAGCAATGCCTAAGGCATCACAAACTAACCAACAGGTAACAAGCCAAGCAAGCGCAGTTAGTCAATCGGCAACTAAGTCGGTCGCTTCACAACAACCACAACAAAGTGATAATACAAAAGCACAGGACTTAGCACGTTTACAATCATTACTACAAGCGGAAGCTAATTATGCAGCTAGTGGCTATCAAGAAGCGTTTATTGAACAAATTGCCGATGCTGCCATTGCGATTGCTAATAAATATGATTTGTACCCATCAGTGATGATGGCTCAAGCTATCCTGGAAAGTGGTTGGGGACAATCATGGTTATCTACTTCAGCACATAATTATTTTGGAGTTAAAGGATCATATAATGGTCAATCTGTTGATGTGCCAACCCAAGAATGGAATGGCTCACAAATGATTACTATTAATGATTACTTTAAAAAATATCCTAATGCTGAAGCTTCATTTGAAGACTATGCGCAAGTATTTGTTGGCTCTGCATGGGCACGTAATTTTTATCGTGGTGTTTTCCGTAATAATGCGCCAACCTATCAAGATGCTACGGCTTGGTTGACAGGTCGTTATGCTACTGATCCTAATTACAATGTCAAATTAAATCAAATTATTCAACAATATGATTTAACACGGTTTGACCAACAAACCGGTAATACGCCAGCTAATCCAGCCGGTGTAGTTGATACTGACAATACTGATGCCGATACTAGCAAGCCACAAGGCCAAAAAACATACATTGTGCATGCAGGTGATACCGTATGGGGTATTTCGCAAAAATTTGATACTACTGTCAATAATATTGTGGCATGGAATAATTTATCTAATCAAAATTTGATTTATGTTGGTCAAGTATTAAATGTTTCTGCACCACAAACCAATTCAACTGATAGTGATCATCATAGTCAACAATCGACAACTAATAATGATGATCAAACTATTACATATACTGTTAAAGCCGGCGATACTGTTTCTGGTATTGCCCAAAGTTATCATGTTTCAGTTGACCAAATTGCCCGTTTAAGTCATTTACAAAATAAGAATTTAATTTATGTTGGTCAAGTGCTTACTATTAAGGAAGGTAAGGCTAGCCAAAATAATACGCAAAATCAAACACCGCAAAATAACGATCATCATGATAACAATAACGTGGTTACGTATACTGTTAAGGCTGGTGATACGTTGTGGGGTATTTCCCAAAAATACAACACCACAGTTAGTCAATTACAACATAATAATAATCTTAACGGTTCCACTATTTATGTTGGTCAAGTGTTGACAATTAGTGGCCAAAGCCATTCATCAATGCCAAATCACAACAGTAGTAACGCACCAACGTCCCAAAATAATAATAGTACGTACACTGTTAAAGCTGGTGATACGTTATGGGGTATTTCACAAAAATATAACACCACGGTTAACCAATTAATGAGTGCTAATCATTTAAGCGATACTACAATTTATGTTGGGCAAACCTTGGATGTTGCGCCGGTTTCCAGTGGCAATGTTACTTTGAGTCGTCCAAGTGCCCAAAATAGTGCAGCGTATTATACGGCTAAAGCTGGTGATAGTTTATGGTCAATTGCACAAACTAATAACACTAGTGTTGCTGCTTTGAAACAATTAAATGGTTTATCATCGGATATGATTTTAGTAGGTCAACGGTTGCGTATTCGTTAAATTACGCTTGCAAAATAATAATTGATTTGCTAAAGTAAAGCATGTTAATTGAATAAGATAAATAATTATAGAGAAGTAGTAAGTTTTACTTATTTTACAGAAAGTGTACGGCTGATGTGAGTACATAAATAATTATTACTGAACTCGTCTCTTATTAGCATTACCGAACTAATAGTAAGTGAAGCCGCGCTCATCGCGTTATGATGAATAAAGAGTGATAAAGCAATTTATCAAACGTAGGTGGTACCGCGGATTATTAATATTCGTCCTATAGTGTGATGACATACTATAGGGCTTTTTTATATTAATCATTAAGGAGGATATCTTGATGGCATATGATCATCAAAAAGTTGAAAAAAAGTGGCAAGAATACTGGCGTACACATGACACTTTCAAAACAACAGAAGATCCTAATAAGAAGAACTTTTATGCATTAGATATGTTTCCATATCCTTCAGGACAAGGTTTACATGTCGGTCATCCCGAAGGCTATACTGCGACAGATATTATTGCCCGTATGAAACGCATGCAAGGTTATAATGTTTTACATCCTATGGGCTTTGATGCTTTTGGTTTACCAGCTGAACAATATGCTTTGAAAACAGGGCATAATCCAGCTGAATTTACTGATAAGAATATTAATAACTTTAAGCGTCAAATTAATATGTTGGGCTTTTCTTATGACTGGGATCGTGAAGTTAAAACATCTGATCCCAACTATTATAAGTGGACCCAATGGATTTTTGAACAAATGTACAAACGCGGTTTAGCTTATGAAGCAGAAGTCCCCGTTAATTGGTCACCTGACCTAGGTACCGTTGTTGCTAATGAAGAAGTTATTGATGGTAAAACGGAACGTGGCGGTTTTCCAGTTATTCGGAAACCAATGCGGCAATGGATGTTAAAGATTACGGCTTATGCGGATCGTTTAATTGACGACTTAGATTTAGTTGACTGGCCAGAAAGCATTAAAGAAATGCAACGAAATTGGATTGGTCGTTCTGAAGGTGCCCAAATTACCTTTAATGTTGCGGGTACTGATAAACAATTTGATGTTTTCACAACGCGTCCGGATACTTTATTTGGCGTATCATACATCGTGATGGCACCTGAACATAAAATGGTTAATGAAATTACTACACCATCTCAAAAAGCACTTGTTGATGCTTACGTTGAAAAAACATCTCATAAGTCCGATCTTGACCGTACTGATTTGAATAAAGATAAAACGGGTGCTTTCACTGGTGCGTATGCTATTAATCCAGCCAATGGTGAAAAATTGCCAATTTGGATTTCTGATTATGTTTTATCAAGTTATGGCACTGGGGCAGTTATGGCAGTACCAGCTCATGATGAACGTGATTTTGCTTTTGCTAAAAAGTTTGATTTGCCAATTAAACCAGTTATTGCGGGTGGTAATCCTGAAGAAGCACCATATACTGGTGATGGTGAACATATTAATTCTGAATTTTTAGATGGTTTAAATAAACAACAAGCAATTACTAAGATGATTGCTTGGCTAGAAGAAAAACATGTTGGTACTAAGAAAGTCAACTACCGTTTACGCGATTGGTTATTCTCACGCCAACGGTATTGGGGTGAACCGATTCCAGTTATTCATTGGGAAGATGGCGAAACAACGCTAGTACCTGAAGATGAATTACCATTAATGTTACCGAAAATGGATAATATTAAACCATCTGGTACCGGTGAAAGTCCATTAGCTAATGCTACTGATTGGGTAAATGTTGTTGATAAAAATGGGCGTAAAGGTCGGCGTGAAACTAATACAATGCCACAATGGGCTGGTAGTTCATGGTATTACTTACGTTATGTTGATCCCCATAATCAAACAGCCATTGCTGATTTTAACAAATTAAAGCAATGGTTACCGGTTGATTTGTACATTGGCGGTGCCGAGCATGCCGTTTTGCATTTGTTATATGCACGTTTCTGGCATAAGGTTTTGTACGACTTAGGTGTTGTACCAACTAAAGAACCATTTCAACGTTTATTTAACCAAGGGATGATTTTAGGATCAAATCATGAAAAGATGTCTAAGTCTAAGGGTAACGTTGTTAATCCAGATGATGTTGTTGCCAAGTATGGTGCTGATACTTTACGACTTTACGAAATGTTTATGGGACCTTTAGATGCATCAATTCCGTGGAGTGAAAAAGGTTTATCTGGTGCACGTAAATTCTTAGAACGTGTATGGCGTTTATTTATTGACGATAATGACCAATTACGTGATACTGTTGTTGATCAAAATGACGGTACTTTAGATAAGGTTTACCATCAAACTGTTAAGAAGGTAACAGAAGACTACGATGCCTTACATTTTAATACTGCAATTTCACAATTAATGGTCTTTATAAATGAAGCTAACAAGGTTAAACAAGTACCACGAGTATATGCTGAAGGCTTCGTTAAATTACTTGCACCAATTGCACCACACATGATGGAAGAAATTTGGCAAAAGATGGGACATCATGAATCACTTACGTATGCTGAATGGCCAATTTACGATGAAAGCAAATTAGCCGATAAAGAAGTTAAAATTGCTGTTCAAGTTAACGGTAAGTTACGTGGCCAATTTATTGCTGCGGTTGATGCAAGTAAAGATGACTTGCAAAATGCTGCATTAAATGTTGATAATGTTAAGAAATATACGGCAAATAAAAATATTGTTAAAATCATTGTTGTGCCAAATAAAATTGTTAATATTGTAGTTAAGTAATAAAAAAACGTTTCACCAGTTGGTGAAACGTTTTTTATTAATATTGCTGCTCGTGATAATAATGATTACGATTTTTTTGATAATAATGGTGTGAGTAATTGGAATAGTGCTTATTATAATTATTGTTATCATTAAAATGTGGTGCTGCCGCTGGTGTAGGGACTTGCATATTATTATCAACGACAGATGTTCCAGTAGCATAGTTAAATTGATAACCCGGTTGAACATTATACAAGTAAACGTTAAAGTTTAATCCATTAGTGCCAACTGCTTGCATCCACACCCCTTTGGCCATTAAGTCGTTGCCTTGAAAAATAGGTTGTACACGGTAAATAACTTTTGCACCTTGTTTTAGAGCATTACGTACTTTAGTTTCATAAATTGTTTGTAGTTTTTGATTACAAAACGCCGTTTGGGTAAATAAATTACGCGGATTGTTCTGATCGCCGGATTCATCATTAGGGTTATATTGCCCATTCATATTAATTCCTTTTGATAATGAGTAGGCAATGATATGTCCACGATTTAAAATAGCTTCGTGGTTACTATCGAATTTTTGATGCCAACCGGTTGGTTCAACTGTTTGCCGCACCCGTAAGCTATCGTTGGCAACGTTTTGCGCATCAAGATAAGCTATTGCTGGTGCTGAAGTCCGGTTAAGTTTATCTAAGGAACTGTATTGCACATGATTATTATTCCAGTTATTAATATTTAGTGTGGCTTGGCCATTATTAACTTGGACAATGGGATTAGTATTGCTTTGATAAGTTAAACCGGCTAAATATTGTACGGTACTAGCATCATTATTTTGGCTACTGCTTTGTGAGGTAGCAGTACTACTTGTTGTTTGGGGTTGTTCAGTAGTACTAGTAGCATTTTGAGCATGGTTATTACCACATCCAGCTAGCATTAAACTTGCTAATAGGGTAGCAGGTAATATTTTCCACCAATGAGATTTATGCATTTTGTTTTTCCTTTCTATTAATGTAAAGCACTTTTTATTTTACCATTAAAGAAATGAAATGCGGGAAATAAGTTACTTAATAATTATCGTAATGTTTATATTTTTTTAAATTTGGTAATATTTTATTAATAATTTTCATAAAACATTCTTGAATGTGCTATATTAAAAAAGCATAGTAATTGGTTAGTGATTGTTTGATTTCAAATTAAAATCCTGTAACTAATTATTTGCGCTCTTTCAAAATGAATAATTGTAACACGATCATTGCTGTAATTTACCCCACATTAATTATGCAATGATCGTGTTTTTATTTTATATATCGACAATAAAAATGAATGTTGTTATAATAGCTAAGTTGTTTTTGAAAGGAGCCGATGGGATAGTGACAACAAAGTATGCTTGGCAACCACTAACAGCGATCCCAGCAACACAAGTTGATCAAGTGGCACATCAAAATAATGTTTCACCTTTATTAGCGACATTATTATGTCAACGGGGTTTAACTACACCAACTGTAATTGATCGTTTTTTACATCCGCAATTATCACAGTTACATGATCCATTATTACTTCACGATATGCAAGCAGCAGTGGAGCGAATTAGTACGGCAATTATGAATGGTGAAAAAATTACTGTTTATGGCGATTATGATGTTGATGGTTTAACTAGCACTACTATTATGTATGAAGCATTAGCTAGTTTAGGTGCTGATGTTGATATTTACATTCCTAATCGTTTTAGCGATGGTTATGGACCATCACGAGCTGCTTATCAACGATTAATCGCGCAAGGTACACAGTTGATTGTTACGGTTGATAATGGGGTATCTGGTCATGATGAAATTAAATTTGCACATGAACAAGGTGTTGATGTGGTGGTTACTGATCATCATGAATTACCACAACAGTTACCAGAAGATGCGGCGGCGATTGTTCATCCCCGTTATCCAGGTAGTCAATATCCTTTCGGCGATCTTTCTGGGGCTGGAGTTGCTTTTAAAGTAGCGACGGCATTATTAGAAGAAGTACCAGTTGATTGTTTAGACTTAGTTGCTTTAGGAACAGTCTGTGATTTAGTATCATTGCGTGATGAGAACCGGGTGTTAGTTGCGTTAGGTTTGCAAGTATTGCAAAATGATACGCGTCCTGGCATTCGTGCCTTATGTCAAGTTGCCTATGTTAATCAACAACAACTTAATACAACGGATATCGGTTTTCGTCTGGGACCACGTTTGAATTCATTGGGACGATTAGGTGATGCGCAACCGGGCGTGCAGTTATTGCACACTTTAGATCCTAATCAAGCCACGCAATTAGCTGATTTTGTACAAACTCAAAATGAAAAACGCCGGCAATATGTTGATGAAATTAGTGAAATGGCACTAACAATGGCACAATCAGAAGAATATTATCATCGTAAAACTTTGGTTTTGGCTCATAAAAATTGGCATGAGGGTGTTTTAGGAATTGTTGCCAGTCGCATTGTGGAAGCTACGGGGAAACCGACTTTAGTGTTGAATATTAGTGATGATGGGCAAACTGCTAAAGGATCTGGTCGTAGTGTTCCTAGTTTGCATTTGTTTAATGCCTTAAATTCAGAACGCGATCACATGCTTAAATTTGGTGGTCATCATATGGCAGTGGGCTTAAGCGTAGCTACTGCGCAAATTGCTACCATAGCCGCAGCTTTAGAAGCAGCAGCTCAAGATAAAAATGATATTCCCACGCAACCGCAACTACCAATTGCTTTACAATTACCAGTTACGGCTATTAATGAACAAACTTATCATGATATTCAACAATTAGCACCATTTGGTGTTGATAATGAAGAACCACTTGTTCAAATTACGCGTCCACAAGTAGCTAATGTTAAAGCTTTAGGTGATCATCAGCAGCATCTTAAATTGTTATTGCAACAGCAACAATTTAAAGTTAATGCTATTGGCTTTAATTTAAACAAACCTGGTTATGATTGGTATCATTTACCGTTTAATCTTGTTGGCTATGTAACTCTTAATCATTGGCATGATCAGCAAAGTATTCAGTTACAGCTGAAAGATATCCAACCATTAATGCCAACGATAATTGATAAACGACACTATCCGCTAAATACAACATTATTTAACGATGATGCGGTTTATGTATTTTTTAATGAAAAAATATATCAGCAATTACATCCTTTTTTGCAAAATCATCAAGCTGTTATGGCAGATAATTATGCTGTAATTGCTAAAGCAGCTCAAATAACATTTGTTGATGAACCAACTAATTTAAGTGATTTACAAAAGTTGTTACAGCAGCAACATGCTGATGTTATTACTTTAATTTTTTATACTAAGCATCATTTAGCCAGTGAAGGTATGCCAACAATAGCACAATGTCGACAAGTATTGCGTTATTGTATGCAACATCCTTCTTTGCCTAAAGATGCTTTAGCACAAATAGCTAATTATTTACAAATAAAAAAAAGCATATTAATTTTTATTATACAGGTCTTTTTGGAAGTACAATTTGTTAAAATAGAAAAGGATATGATTATAACCCAATTACCACTTCCTAAAGATAAATTAGATATCCAAGCCACTGCAGTTTATCAACAGCGGCAACAACAAATAACTATTGATCAATTATTATTTAATAGTTCTTTGCAACAACTAATTAAGCAGCTGTTTAGTTATGCAACAGCTTAGTTGAAGGAGCATTTTTTAAAATGGCAATTAATTTTCGCGATTATATCGCAACTGTACCTGATTTTCCGGAAAAGGGGGTAATGTTCCGCGATATTTCACCATTAATGGCTGACGGTAAAGCCTATGCTGCTGCGACCGATAAAATCGTTGATTTTGCTAAAGACAAAAATGTTGATATGATTGTTGGTCCTGAAGCACGTGGTTTTATTGTTGGTTGCCCCGTAGCTTATAAATTGGGCGTTGGGTTTGCCCCAGCTCGTAAAAAGGGTAAATTACCACGGCCAACGGTTTCAGAAACGTATGATCTTGAATATGGTCAAGCAACTTTATCAATGCATGATGACGCCATTAAACCTGGTCAACGTGTTTTAGTTACTGATGATCTTTTAGCAACTGGCGGTACCATTGCTGCAACGATTAAATTAGTAGAAGATCTTGGCGGCATTGTGGTCGGAACAGCCTTTATTATTGAATTAAAGGATCTGCATGGTCGCGATAAAATCAAAGACTACGATGTCTTTACATTACTTGAATATTAATTAGAAACCGCTCCGGCGGTTTTTTATTTTAATGAGGTGATCTTAATGGCAAAACATAAACACGATAGTGAACATTTACTAGAAAAAACGCTCGTTGAAAAAATACTTGATCGTAATAAAATTTCTTATCAACAGTTTGCATTTCCAACACATATGGATGGCGATGTACGTAGTTTAGTAGTTGATCACTTGGATGTACCTGAAAATACGATTTTTAAAACATTGGCACTACAAGGCAAAACCACTGGACCATTAATTGCGGTAGTTCCATTAACAATGCATGTTGATATTAAGAAATTAAGCCATGTGTCTGGTAATAAAAAAGTCGCAATGGTGCCTTTAAAGCAGCTAGTTGCGACTACTGGCTATGAACATGGTGCGAATACACCAATTGGTATTCATAGTACACATCCAAAATATCCAATTTTTATTGATCAACACGCGCAACAATTAGGGAAAATTCTCGTTTCATCTGGGCAAATTGGTCGCTCGGTTAAAATTGATGCGCAAGCATTGGCTAAATTAGTAAAAGCTAAATTTGCTGATATTGCTACTGATGATTAATATTTTTTTGCTTTGTTAGTTTTTCCATTGAACGATCAGGAATAAACCATAATAAGATGACAACGCCACCTGATATTAGTAATGTTAACACTGGTTTAATAAATGCACTTAATAACCCCAAAACATTAAACGTGAGACTTAAATATAGTTTGTGAATTTGACTTTGCATAGCTTGATGATACATTTTGCCAGGATTGGCTTTCAGTAAAGCCCAAGTTAATAAGGCATAAGCACTATCACCAGCTAAAACAACGGTTCCATATAATAATTCAGGATCAAGATTATCAAGATGGTTAGTTAACCAATGCGTGGCAAAGGGAATCAATGTCATGGTAAAAATAAACAGATTATTCATCCATAAAACGGTACCATTGATTTGTTTAACGGGTTGTAACAGGTGATGATGGTTGTTCCAATACATTGATAGTAATAAAAAACTACATGTATAGATAAAAAATTGATGCGCTGATTGACCTAATTGATGAAAGTAAATGGCGTTATTAGGTGGTTGAATATTTAAAACCATTAAAGTAATAATGATAGCAATAATGGCATCTGTGTATGCTTCTAAGCGTGATTTGTTCATAATGCTAATCCTTTCTTTTTAAAACTTTTACTATCATACATCAAAATTAACCCATGTTATAATTAAAGCAAAATTTATTAGGAGGTGAACAATATGGAATTAGTGCCATTATCAGTCCTTAGTTCATACAGTTTATTACAAAGCCCAACGCGTATTAATGATTTGGTTAGCAGTGCTAAACAAAATGGTTATCATGCTTTGGCACTAACTGATTGTAATGTTTTGTATGGTTTAGTAGATTTTGATCATGCGATGCGTCAAGCACAATTACAGCCGCTTTTTGGTATTACATTAATACTTCCAGGCGTTTGTGATCATGATCATTCATACCCTGTTATTTGTTTAGCTAAGAATCAACGTGGTTATCAAGCATTATTACGGCTTTCAACAAGCGTAATGACCCAAACTGATGTTAACTTGGTTGATTTAAAGGCTGATTTAGCTGATATGTTCGTATTGTTACCACCTAATGGTGAATTAAGTTATTTATTATTAAATGCTGATCGAGCTACTATTACTCGCTATGTTAATCTTATGCAAAGTATAACGGCTGTTGATAGTTTATATTATGGTGTTAGTGCTGATAAAACAGTTACGACGCCGCATTTGCAAAGTTTATTAAATCAAGTTGCCGTTGTGAAGCAATTACCTTTAGTAGCGTTAGATGAAGTGCAATATGTTCATCCTGAAGATAAGTTAGCCACTGACGTTGTCAACGCTATTCGTAATGGCAATAAATTAGATTGGCAAACGGCGGTAGCAACGCCAACAGGTAACCAATGTTTATTACCAATGCAAGTGGCAATTGATCGTTACGTTGCCCGTGGTTGGCGCAATGCTGTTGTTAATACACAAAAAATTGCTGCTGCTTGTCAGGTTAATGTCCCTTATCGGCATGAAACACAACTACCACACTTTCCAGTACCCAGTAATGAAACTGCTGCTAGTTATTTGCGTAAATTAACACAGCAGGGATTAATGACACTTTTAAACGTATCATCATTACCACCAGTTTATCAGCAGCGTTTAGATTATGAATTAAATGTCATTATTAAAATGGGTTTTGCTGATTATTTTTTAATTGTTTGGGATGTAATGAATTATGCCCATCAGCATCAAATTATGACGGGACCAGGTCGTGGTTCGGCCGCTGGTTCATTAGTAGCCTATGCACTACGAATTACGGTTGTTGATCCATTAAAGTATCATTTACTATTTGAACGCTTTTTAAATCCTGATCGGGCCACTATGCCAGATATTGATTTAGATATTCCTGATGATAAACGCGACGAAATTTTGCAATACGTTCATCATAAGTACGGCCATGAACATATGTCGCAAATTATTACTTTTGGGACAATGGCTGCCAAATTAGTATTACGTGATGTTGGACGAACTTTTGGTTTATCTAAATTTGAAATTAATGATTTGGCTAAGATGATACCTAATAATCTAAAAATAACATTACGCGAGGCTTATCAAAAATCAATTCGCTTGCAAAATTTTGTTAATGCAAGTCAACGTAATCAATTAATTTTTGATGTTGCGTTAAAGCTAGAAGGTTTACCACGACATTATTCAACGCATGCAGCCGGTATCCTATTAAGTGATGAACCATTAGTTGATACCGTTGCGTTGCAAACAGGTACGAACGGTATTGCTTTAGCACAGTTACCGAAGGAAGCGGTTGCTGAATTAGGATTATTAAAAATTGATTTTTTAGGTTTACGTAATTTAACCATTCTTGCGCAAATTATGCAGCTTGTTAAACAAACAACGCGGCAAACGATTGATGTTACTAAAATTCCGTTGGATGATCCGCAAACATTAGTATTGTTTCAACAAGGTAATACTAACGGTATTTTTCAATTTGAATCGCATGGTATTAAGCAAGTATTACGTCGCTTACATCCAACTACATTTGAAGATATTGTTGCTACTAATGCGTTATATCGACCTGGACCAATTGAAAATATTGATACTTTTATTGCCCGTAAAAATCACCGTTTACCCATTACGTATCCCGATCCATCATTGCAAAAGATTTTAGCACCAACTTACGGGGTGCTTGTTTATCAAGAACAAGTAATGCAAGTTGCTGCTGTTATGGGAAATTTCACTTTGGGTGAAGCCGATTTATTACGCCGTGCCATGAGTAAAAAAAATAAAGCAGTCATTGATGCTAATCGTCAGCATTTCTTAGATGGTGCTGCGGCTAATGGGATTAGTCGACAATCGGCAATTACGGTTTACCAATACATTGAACGGTTTGCTAATTATGGCTTTAACCGCTCACACGCCGTCGCATATAGTATGCTAGCTTTTTGGCTAGCTTATTTAAAAGTTCATTATCCAGCTGCTTTTTTCACGGCATTATTAAATTCAGCTATTGGGAATATTGATAAGATTAAAACTTATATTTTGGAAGCTAAACAACGTGGTATTAAAGTGTTATTACCCGATATTAATCATAGTCAGCGTTACTTTACTTTAAATAATCAAAATGAAATCATTTTTGGATTATTAACAATTAAAGGAATGCGACGGGATTTTGTTAATGAAATTTTACATGAGCGGCGTATTAACGGACCGTATCACGGCTTAGTTGATTTTCTAAGTCGTTTAGATAATAAATGGCTTAATAACGATTTGCTATCAGCCTTAATTTATAGTGGTGCTTTTGACCATTTAAATGCTAATCGAGCCATGTTAGTTGCTAATTTGCATGATTTAATTGCTACTTTTCGGTTAAGTGGTAATGATGATACTTTATTTACATTACTCAAACCTAAATTAAAACAAGTTACGCCACTATCAATAACTGAACGTTTAAATAAGGAAGCACAATATTTAGGCCTTTATTTATCAGGTCATCCGGTAACGGCGTATGCTTCTTTACAATTGCGCTATCCAATTAAACAGGTTTACCAAGCACAATTAGGTAGTGAGCAGTACTTATTATTACTAATTCAACATATTAAAGTTATTCAAACTAAAAAAGGACAACCCATGGCTTTTGTTGATGGTCAAGATGCTAGTGGGACGATGTCTATTACTATTTTTCCAGAAACCTATCAACGCGTTCAGATGTTTTTACATGAAAATGAAGTGGTTTTGGTTAACGGTAAAATTGAAGAACGTCAAGGTAATTTGCAAATGATTGCGGATAATGTGCAAGCAGCTGATCATTTACTTCGCCAAATATCCACTAAAGCGTTGTTTTTACGAATTAACCAACATGATTCTTCGCAATGGTCGTCGTTGTTAATGTTATTAAGACAATATCATGGTCGTGTACCAGTGATTATTGTACAATCGCAATCACGTCATAAAGAATTATTAGCACCACAATATAATGTTGATTTACAACCAGCTTTATTAACTAAGTTAAAAAATTTATTAGGTACTGCTAATGTAGCCGTTGATAACTTGAAGTAATTGTTATGCTACGTTGGCAATAAAAACCAGAAAGGGTACTTTTTAATGAAAAAAACTAAAATTGTTAGTACTTTAGGACCAGCAACTAATTCAGTTGAAACAATTGTTGCTTTAATTAAAGCCGGTGCTAATGTTTTTCGCTTTAATTTTTCACATGGTACGCACAATGAACATTTAGCGCGTATGCATATGGTTCGAGAAGCCGAACGGATTACCCAAACAACAGTTGGTATTATGCTAGATACCAAAGGTGCAGAAATTAGAACAACAATGCAAGTTAATGATGGCTTTACAGTCACCACTGGCGATGAATTACGTATTTCGATGGATGCTACCGTTGTTGGTAATCGTCAACGCATTGCGGTAACTTATGCTGGTTTATATGATGATGTTAATGTTGGTAATACTGTTTTAATCGATGATGGTAGTGTGGGTTTAACTGTTATTGGTAAAGATATTGCTAAGCATGAACTAATTACGACAGTGCAAAATGATGGTTTTATTGGTTCACAAAAAGGCGTTAATATTCCGGGAGTTGTTATTAATTTGCCCAGCGTAACTGCTAAGGATAAGGATGATATTAATTTTGGCTTAGATCATCACATTGATTTTATTTCGGCTAGTTTTATCCGTAAAGCACAAGATGTCTTAGATATTCGTGAACTTTTAGAAAAACGTCATTGTGCGTATGTTCAAATTTTCCCTAAAATTGAATCTCAAGAAGGCGTTGATAATATTGATGATATCTTAACAGTCGCAGATGGGTTAATGGTTGCTCGCGGTGACATGGGAGTTGAGATTCCTTTTGAAAAAGTACCTTTTATTCAAAAAGAACTGATTAAAAAATGTAATGCAATGGGAAAACCAATTATTACAGCAACACAGATGCTTGATTCAATGCAAAGTAATCCACGGCCAACGCGTGCTGAAGTAACTGACGTTGCTAATGCGGTTTTAGATGGCACTGATGCCACTATGCTATCTGGTGAGACCGCTAATGGTGAATATCCAGTACAATCAGTCGCCGCGATGACACGCATTGACGAAAAAGCAGAAACTTCAGCAATTTTTATTAAAAGAAATGAAATTTTATTACATGATGATCATAAAACGGGAATTACCGAAGCAATTGGTGAAGCGGTAGCACGTGCAGCTGATAATCTCGATATTAAAACTATTGTTGCTGTAACCCAAACTGGTTTGACAGCCCGTAAAATTGCTAAATATCGTCCACAAGCTGATATTTTAGCGTTAACATCGGACAAACAGGTTCAACGAGGTTTAACTATTAATTGGGGCGTTTATCCAGTATTAACCTCACGACCAACTAGTACCGATGAAGCTTTTGAATTAGCAATGCGGCA
The DNA here is from genome assembly GCA_018883675.1 of Candidatus Paralactobacillus gallistercoris. Classification (GTDB taxonomy): domain Bacteria; phylum Bacillota; class Bacilli; order Lactobacillales; family Lactobacillaceae; genus Paralactobacillus_A; species Paralactobacillus_A gallistercoris. The sequence continues at coordinate 16,715 of JAHLFS010000007.1, forward strand.
AGTTCAGGCTTTAGGTTTAGCGCATAAAGGAGATTTAATTTTAATTACGGCTGGTATTCCAGTTGGCGATGCCGAAACAACTAATATTATGAAAATTCAACTAGTTGATGAAAAATTAATTCGGGGCAAAGGCATTGGTTATGGGGAAGTGTATGGCCGTGCCATTATTGCTCATGATGCGCAAGAAGCCTTGGAAAAAGTGCATAAAGACGATATTTTGATCACTTCAACTACTAATATTGATTATCTTCCTGTCTTGGATAAGGTTAAAGCTTTAGTTGTTGAAAATGATTCTTTAGCATCGCATCCGGTATGGGCGGGAATGAAACAAAAAATTCCCGTAATTATCGGGATAAAAAATGCTACTAAGTTGTTTATAGATGGAGCAATGTTAACATTAGATGTTACCCATGGCGTTGTATATCGTGGCCGTCATAAATAAGCGAAAAGCCAATTTAAAAATTGGCTTTTTGTTTTTTATTTTAATTAATTTAATTAAATGGAATAAAAATATTCCTT
>JAHLFS010000008.1 GCA_018883675.1 Candidatus Paralactobacillus gallistercoris
GAATAGAAGATTTTGTTATGACTAAAAAAGCAATTATGATTGTTGGTCCAACGGCGGTGGGTAAAACAGCTTTAAGCATTGAAATTGCTAAGTTATTTCATGGCGAAGTAATTTCTGGTGATTCAATGCAAGTTTACCGACATTTAGATATTGGAACAGCTAAAGTAACACCAACTGAAAAAGCCGGTGTGCCTCATTTTTTAATTGATATTCGTGATCTTAATCAACGTTTTACCGTTCATGATTTTCAAGAATTGGCTAAACAAAAGATGAATGTAATTTGGCAACGTCATCATTTGCCCATGATTGTAGGTGGTACTGGTTTTTATTTGAATGCGTTACGTTTAAATTTACCATTGGGAGGACAAAATACCCCTGAAGAAGACTTTTCCCGACGGCAGTATTGGCAAAATTATGCTCATAATTATGGTAATCAAGCATTATGGCAGCAATTAAACCAACGTGATCCTGCTGCTGCCGTTAAAATCCCGATTAATAATAGTCGACGAGTTATCAGAGCATTAGAAGTAATTGATAAAACGGGACAATTATTTTCTGAACAAGTGGCATCAGTACCATTAGATGTTGATTTTTTTGTGATTGGGTTAACCACGGCACGTCCGTTACTTTATCAACGTATTAATCAACGTGTTGATATAATGATGCAACACGGATTATTATCGGAAGCACGTTATGTTTATGAACATCGCCAAGTAGCTCCACAAGCTAGTCGGGGAATTGGTTATAAAGAATTTTTTGATTATTTTGAAAATAAAATCTCACTTGATGAAGCTGTTGCACTAGTTAAACGTAATTCCCGTCGTTATGCGAAACGCCAATTAACGTGGTTTCATAATCAAATGCATGATGTGCAGTGGTTTGATTTAGTTCAATATCCACAAACTAAATTACAGCTCATGCAGTTATTAGCTGAATGGGATAATTAAAAAAGCGTTTTGTACTTATAGTACAAAACGCTTTTTTGGTTATTTATTAGTAAACGGAACATTAATTTTGGTATGGGCTAAGGCAATGGTGTAATGATCATTATTTTCACCACGGCAGGTCATTGCCATATCTGTTGCGTAGATGACTAAACCTAATTTATGTCCAGCAGTTAAATGATAATGCGTTGGCTGCAATTCAAATTGAAGGTCAAGCCATTGGTTAGGAACTACAGGATCATTCTGCCAATTATTATGTTGGTTTTGTAAATTAATATGTCCCTTGGCAATTTGCCTAAATGGCGTTGCCGTATCTAATTGAAATTCAACTAAATCATCAGTAGCACCATGCATGGCTAGTTTGATGCCATGCTTACTTAAAACGGTGGGAACCGGTTTAAGCCGTTTCGCATCGCCAAAATCAACTAACTGTGCTGAAAGTAAGCCGGTTTTTTGATCAACTTTAACACGACAATTTATTGTTGGCACGCCACTAATATAAACATCATCCGCAAAGGGAGCTAATTGCCAAATTAAACGGTTAGCTTGATATGGTGAATTATTTTGTAATAATTCAGCTTGCCATTTTAATTCATTACGATCGCCATTTAAGAATTGGGTAACGCCATTATCAACGAATGTTTGTTGTTCATCTTGGGAAGTAAGAGCTAACGTACCATCATTATGTGGATAATAACTTTGCCAATTATCACTTTGCCAATCAGAATAAGTGTGCCAGGTTTCGGGTACGACGTTATCTTGAATTAATACATTAGGTAAAATGGCTGGTGCATTATTGTCAACATCAAGCAATTCATAACTTAACCATAGATTCATCATGTCATTAAAATCAAGCGATTGCATATTATTAATATAAATATGTTGACCTTGGTGCAAAATTAATTTGCGGTTGATTGGTAAATTACGTAACCTTTGCCACATTTTTTCAACATGACGTGGTTTAACATTCCAGTCATTTAAACCATGTACATAAATTACATCACACTTAATTTGATCAGCATAATTACGGTAATTACGTTCATCCCAGAAACAATTATAATTACCACTATTGCGGTCTTGTAACTGGTTTAATTGGGCTAATTCTTTATCAAAATGCTGCTTTGCATAACGCCAATCACCAGCGTCTTTTTTACGACTGCCAGTGAAAATTGCTAAAACATCGGCATCTTCACCTTGACAAGCTTCGGGCGCAACTACTAAGCCGTTTTCACGATAGTAATCATACCAAGATGAAATAGCCGCTTCCGAAATAATGGTTTTTAGACCAGGGACGCCTGTCGTCGCGGCGGCAGTTGCTAGTGTACCTAAATATGAACGCCCAGTCATTGCGACATTACCGTTACACCACCAGGCAGTAATTTCGATATTGTCAGTTTTATTAGTGTAAGCCTTACGATCACCATGAAGCCATTGAATGATTGCGATAGTGGCAATAGTTTCTTCAATACCACCGCAAGTACGAACACCGTCAGAGTAACGAGTACCAATGCCACCAGCATAAACAGTAGCAAAACCACGGGCATTAAAGTATTCGTTTAATGAATAAACACGATTATCAATGCCGTTAATTTGCGTAATTTCACCACATTTTTGTTTATCTTGCGGCACGCGTGCAGCTGGTAATTGTGGTGCTTGATATTGATAATGCGGTTTATTGACAGTATTAGTTGGTTTAACTTGCAAATGATAGTTAACATTATGCGTTAGTTGATCACAATCACGATCATTAGTACCACAATAGTAAGGATCAGCCGTGTATAACACCGGTACACGTAAGCCATCACCAGTTTCGGCGGGGCGAATAATTGTTGTTGCTAGCAAATCACGTTTACCATCATGATCAGTATCTAGTGGTGATTCCACATAAACAACTTCACGTACTAGTTTATTGGTATCAAAAACTGGTTGTGCTTTACCATTGAAGAAAACAAAGTGCGGATGTCCACAATTAAATTTATCATTAAAAAAGCCATGATTAGCCAGCTCATCTAAGAAAATTAAATTATGTGGCGTACGCATATTTAACAAAGTGTAAAAGGCAGTGATTAAGTTATCGTTGTTATTTAAATCATATTTAATAATTGGTAACTTAATACTTTTCATAAAGGCTTGTGGTTGTGTTAAATCATAATCATCGTCAACTACAAAGCCTAAAAATTGAAGTGCCATATTATTAAAATAATCTGCCGGCATTTGATGTGCTTCTTGTTGTAAAAATGCGGCTAAGTCAATCTCATTACTTAATAAAATGCGGTGTAAATGTTCTAACTTAGTACTGTTAGTGCGATCAGCTGGTAATAAGTTGTTAACCATCATTCTTAGATTGTTACTAAAAGTACATGTATCAAAATTATCATTAATTAAGCCAATATTAATTAATTCTTGTCGTTGTGTTGTTAAGTTAGGTGTATAGTGTGCAAATTGATTCAATTTCATTTTGCATGACGCCCTTTCTGGTTAATTAGATTTCTTCAAAGAATGGTTTAAATAAATTTTTAATAAATTGATAGTCGGTTGTTGTTAAATTAACATCCATTGCCTTTGCATTGCTAATGACTTGATCAACGCGTTTAGCACCAGGTAGGGCAATCGTTACGTCAGGATCAGCAATATAAAAGGCCAGGACTAATTGCGTTACTGTGATGTGATATTTAGCCGCTAATGGTTTTAATTGATTAACGGTATCAATAATTTTAGTAAAACGTGGTTCATTAAAATCAGGATTACTATGCCGAATATCACCTGCCGGGAAACTTACCGTATGATCATACTTACCAGTTAATAACCCTGAAGCAAGGGTAAAGAACGGACATAATGAAATATGATGGGCATGGGCATAAGGTAAGAGATCATTTTGACCGTAAGGATGAATTAAACTATATTCGTTTTGAATAATATCAACATGTTCATAACGGTTAGCTTCTTCTAATTGTGCTAATGAAAAGTTAGAAACGCCGATTGCCCGAATTTTACCAGTCTTTTTAATTTCATTTAACGCTTCGACTGCTTCATCTTTAGGAGTATTAGCATCAGGATGATGAATATAAAAAATATCAATATAATCCGTTTTTAAACGTAGTAATGCTTTATCAACTGCTTCACGTAAAAATTGTGGATCATTACGAATAACTTTTTCACCGCTCGAAAAATCTTGGGCTGCTTTATCAGCAATTACAAATTTAGAACGATCATAACCTTGAATAGCTTCACCAACTAATTCTTCTGAATGACCTAATCCATATGCAAAAGCAGTATCAATAAAAGTAATGCCACTATCTAAAGCGGTGCGGACTAATTCTTTACCGTTTTCATCATTGAGATTAGGAAAAAGATTCCAACCGCCAACAGCATTAGTTCCAAAACCGAGTGGAGTTGCTTTAACATCTGATTTACCAATTGTTACTTCTTGCATTTTAAAATCCTTTCTTTTTTCTTTTGCTATCTATATTTTACAGTAACTATTAATGAAAATTAATTATCTAAGCTTATTAGGATAGGCATTTAAGTACTCACTACTTATTGATTAAAGGTATGATTGTTACAGATCAATTAGGGAGCAAAATTAATGATTATAAAAAATATTATCTATGCGTTAATTGTTATTGTAGCAACTGTTGCTGGCTCATCTACAGGTTTAGGTGGTGGGGTAGTTATTAAGCCAATGTTTGATTTAATTGGCAACTTGTCGACTGCGACGGTCAATTTTTATTCATCACTAGCAGTATTTGTGATGGCTGTGGTAACCATTATTCGGCAAATAAAAAAGGGATTTACATTCAATTTTAAGGTGTTGTTATCCGTTTCCGGTGGTGCGGTTATTGGTGGTTTAATTGGACAATTGTTATTAGTTGCTTTTGTACATATGGTTTCGCCATTACATGCTAAATTAATCCAATCATTATTGTTATGTTTGATGTTAGTCAGTGTTTTATTATATTCATTAAATAAACACCATATTAAAACTTATCATTGGTGTAACTTATTAACGACGCTATCATTAGGACTATTTTTAGGTATTTTTTCGGTGTTCTTAGGCATTGGTGGTGGACCAATTAATGTTGCTTTAACAATGATTTTGTTTTCTTTTAACATGCGTGAAGCTGCTGTTTACTCGGTAGGTATTATCTTTTTTGCCCAGTTAACCAAGTTGATAATGGTTTTAGTTGGCAGTGGTAAATCACAAATTAATTTTGCTTTACCAACGATAATCGCTGTAATTATTGCGGCAATTATTGGTGGCTTTGTAGGAACGATCATTAATCGGCGGGCTAGTGATAAAGGCTTAAATGTTATTTATAATAGTATGATTATTGCTTTAATTGGGGTAACAATTTTTAATATGTTACGGGTTATTTTTTAAAACGACGTCCTAACAACATTGCTAATAAGTTAACAATAAGATTAGTCGTACTAAGTACTATTCCGAACATTAAGATGATAATAATAGCTAATTGCCAACGTGGCAGTAAAGTAAGGTGATATTGATAATTTAATGGTAAGGTAAGATCAACAAAATTAGGGGTCCATGTATAAAATAACCCCCAAAAGCTAATAAAACCACGTAGGAATGCGAATGGCTTATTTTGATGACGAATGGTGTTAATTAAAATGATGCCAAAACTTAATTCTAGCATTGCGGAAAAAACAAAAAAGAAATTATTTAAGAAGTATTCAACCATATTATTTTTGAAACAACCTTATCGATAAATTATAATTAATAATTATACCATCCTTTAAAAATTCCGTATATAAGTATAGATTTAGTGAATAAATAAAAAACGGTAAAATTTTGTGAAAATCAAAATTTTACCGTTTTAGATTACGGAAGGTACAGGATTTGAACCTGCGCGCCGGTATAAGCCGGTTCGCCGGATTTCGAGTCCGGTGCATTACCACTCTGCCAACCTTCCAATGTAATAAAAATTATAATCAAAAATACATGATAATACAAGTTACACGTTAATTATTTTCATAAACATTTATATGTTAATTAAGACTATTGGCAATTTTTTAATTATTTTACAAAAAAGTGTTGCACATGTTATGTGTGGATGCTATACTAATTAAGTCATCGAAATGCTGATTTAGCTCAGTTGGTAGAGCAACGCACTAGTAATGCGTAGGTCGATGGTTCGAGTCCATTAATCAGCACTTTATAACTTATTATTGTTTTCCAGGTAAATGTTTATTTACCTGGATTTTTTTATTTAAATGTTAATCTTTAGAATAAATTAATAATTATTCATTCGATGTAGGCTATACTATTATTATAAAAATCTTCCATAGAGTGAGGGATAAGCTATGGATAATCATGATAATGAAACGCGTGAGCAACGTTTACATCCGCATCGCCATCATTGGTGGCGTATTGCTTTGCTGGTGATTTTGGGTTTACTAGTGATTTGGCTAGTGCGGTTTTATAATTCCGCCAAAAGTGCGAGCGCATTGATGTATAAAGATGACGGTGCGCATATTTCCCACTTAATTGAAAATAAAAAACCAGTTTCAATTTTAATGTTGGGGATTGATACTGGTGCTGATGGACGAGTTGATCGTGGTAATTCAGATACAATGATTGTTTTAACATTAAATCCACAAACTAAACAAGCCACGATGACAAGTATCCCGCGTGATACGTTGGCTCGTATTGTAGGCATAATGCCTGAAAGTATGCAAAAAATTAATGCTGCTTATAACATTGGCAGTTCTAGAATGGCTAAACGCACAGTTAGTAAGTTATTAAATGTGCCGATTAATTACTATGTTACTGTTAACATGGGTACCTTAGAAAAAGTTGTGAATGACGTTGGTGGTGTTACTGTTGATAGTAAATTTACTATTCGCGGTAACAATGGTACTGGTAAAGTGCTAGTCCATAAGGGAAAAGTTCATTTGGATGGTTCGCAAGCATTAGTTTATGTACGGATGCGTCATCAAGATCCTGAGGGTGATTATGGTCGCCAAAAACGTCAACAACAAGTTATTAAAGCTTTGGTACCTAAATTATTATCATTTAAAGGCTTATTACATTATCAACAAATAATGAATTCAATTGCGAGTGGCATGCAAACCGACCTTAATTTTAATGATATTGTTGGTTTAATCAGACATTATCATGGTTGTCGCAAAGATATTACTTCAACTCATTTACAAGGTAAAACCGCTTATATTAATGGTTCATCTTATCAAGTCGCACCAACTAGCAATTTACAAAAAAATTCGAATCAGTTACGAGCACAACTGCAATTAAAACATGAAAAGTTGAATAATGCTGAAACCCGCTTAAATGCTTTAAATCCATTATTCTTTGCTAATACTGATAGTATTTACTACGATACATATGGCTTTGATAGTACTTATTATTAAAAAATAAAAGCGATGTTAAAAACATCGCTTTTTTTAATTATTGTTGTATGGTAGTAGTGTTACTTGCAGTGGCATGTTGAGCCACTGTGGTGGTATCGTTAGTTTCGTTTGAACTCGTTGTGTCAGTTGTGAGGGCACTAGTTGGATTGAGATTACTAATCCGTGGTAATTGTCCTAGTTGTATCGTTTGTGAACCAATTTGTTGATTATGCTCTTTGGCGACTAGTTCCACAGGATTAACCGTATTCTTTAATACAAAAGTAATAACACCATCAGTACTATTATTTTTACTAATATTGTTATTTTGTTGAGCAACTAATTGCTTGTCTTTATGTAAAGTGATGCCAGTGTTTAACTTTTGGTTATCATTATCAATTTTTTGATATACATTTAAGTATTGTTTAATCATATCAGGTTTAAGTTGTTTATTGGTTTTGTTCGTCATTGCAAAGCCAACTCGCAAAAGGCTTTTATTATTAGTGCTTACACCTGGTTTAACAATTTGCATACTAAGAATTTTAATTTGTAAATCACTAGTGGTAATAGTGTTGTTATTAAATGATGCTTGACTACTTGTTGTTGATGAACTGGTAGTAACTGGCGCAACTGTTACTTTACCATGGGGTGGATTTACAATACTACCATGTCCACAAGCAGCTAATGATAAGCCCAATAATGTTGTTGCAGCAATAATTAATGTTCCTTTATAACGCATAGAGTCATTCCTTATTTAAATTCAATTCCAATAATATCGCGCGCACGCACGATGATTATTTTTTTACCAATAAAATAAATATCACCACGTGCTGCAGTGAGCGACACGTTTTTCCAGCCGTCATCACTAGCAACGACATGCTGGCGATGCTTACGATCAGTGAAAATTACTTTTTGAATCTCTTTATTTTTAAATTTAATTTTATGATCATGAGTGCGTACGATAACTTTCATTAGTTTAGTTCCTTTAAAGCAATATAAATTTATTTTACAACAATAATTCGTTCGATAAGCGTTTTTAACTTAATTTATTGTCAAAAATGGTTGTTTTTCGAAAAAATATTATTTTTATCTGTTTTATTTTACGCATTATATTGAATTTCTGCTATACTAAAAAAGTCTAAGCATGAAGCTTTAATTAGATTTCAATTAGGGGTGAAATTTATATGGCAATTTTAGTTGCAGGCGGTGCTGGTTACATCGGTTCACATATTGTTGACCGTTTGATCGAATTAGGCCGTGATGTAGTTGTTATTGATAACTTATCAACGGGTCACCGCGAATCTATTAACCCAAAGGCACATTTCTATGAAGGCGATAATCGTGATGCTGATTTCTTAGAAAGTGTATTTAGTAAAGAAAATATTGAAGGCGTTATTCATACAACTGCTTATTCATTAGTTGGTGAATCAATGCAAAAGCCATTAAAGTATTTTGATAATAACTTAATCGGTATGGTTCGTTTATTGGAAGCTATGCATGATCATGATGTTAAGTACATCGTATTCTCATCATCAGCTGCTACATATGGTATTCCTAAGCATATTCCAATTAAAGAAAGTGATCCCAAAGAACCAATTAATCCATATGGTGAAACCAAATTAATGATGGAACATATGATGAAGTGGTGCGATGAAGCATATGGTATGAAGTGGGTGGCATTACGTTACTTTAATGCTGCTGGTGCCAAAAAAGATGGTTCAATTGGTGAAGATCATAATCCAGAAACACACTTGATTCCAATCATCTTACAAACTGCTTTAGGTGAACGGGAAAAGTTACAAATTTATGGTGATGACTATAATACACCAGATGGCACTAACATTCGTGATTATGTTCATGTTATGGACTTAGCTGATGCTCATATTGAAGCAATGGATTATTTGATGAAGGGCAATGCCAGTGAAGCCTTTAACTTAGGTTCATCAACTGGCTTTTCAAATAAACAAATGCTTGAATCAGCACGCCATGTTACTGACAAAGCCATTCCAGCTGAAATTGGTCCACGTCGGCCAGGGGATCCAGATTCATTAGTAGCAGATAGCACTAATGCACGTGAAAAATTAGGTTGGCAACCTAAGTACGATAATGTTGACGACATTATTGCCACAGCATGGACATGGACTCAAAAACATCCACATGGCTTTGATGATCAAAAAGACAAAAAGCTAACTAATTATGATTATGAAAAATAATCATTAAGAAACTAAAAAAAGCAGATGTGATAT
>JAHLFS010000009.1 GCA_018883675.1 Candidatus Paralactobacillus gallistercoris
TTAAAAAAGTTTTTTCATAACTCATTATCGTTTGCTTAGCGAATTGACTTCGCAATCTTATTGTCACAACTTTCGTTGTGAACCCTACACATCTTGCGAAACTTTGTTTAGTTTTCAAAGGACTACCAACAAAAATTATTATACCAAACAATTGAAATTTGTCAACTATTTTTGAAAATAATCATCATCAAGAATGAAAATTTTCATATCACTCTTGACGACTTTTATATAATACCATCGACCTAAAACAGTGTCAACTATTTTTTTAAATTATTTATTATGCCAACCTAAAAATCCAAAAATAATGGCAGCAACCAGCGCAACAATGCCCATTAAGGCTTGTGGTAATTGATTATAACCGTAATTCCACCAATTAAAAATACTGGTAATAATAAAAAATAAACTAATTAATAACAGTAAAAATGCACTGATTAAAAAAACGAAATTATGTTGTCGCATATGAACTCCTTTCAATTACTATTGTTAAACAAAAAAGCGAACCTAGTCAAAGCTAGATTCGCTTTCATTAATTTTCAAGCTATTGTTATTGTTGTTGACCTTTAACAGCTTGTTGAGCATCCTTTTGCAATTCTGGTAATACTTGACTTGGTGATTTTTGTAATGTCAACATTTGTGTTAAACCATTCAAGTAACTTTGTTGGTAACTTGCATAGTTTTGGAATGCAACTGGTTGTGAACCATAGTCTAAAGCATCAACAGCAGCCTTTTCATAAGGATTCTTGTTTAAGTAAGCTTGGAAATCACTTAAGTTAACGGCAGCTTTATTAACAGGAACATAACCTGATAATTCAGCCCATTTAGCAGTTACCTTAGGTGAAATGACATACTTCATAAAGTCCCAAGCACCATCTTGTTGTTCTTTAGAAATATTCTTCATCATCATTAAGTCAGCACCACCAATTGCAGAAACACGCTTACCATTTTGAGATGGTACTGCAGCTGTTCCCCATTCAAAACCTTGTGGTGCATTAGCAGTAATATTAGAAATATTACTTGATGAACCAAAGTAGAATAAACTCTTACCATTTAAGAACTTCTTGTAGTAGTAAATATCAGAACCAGCAGTTTCCATATAACCATTCTTAATATTATCAACAAAGAAGTTCATTGCCTTTTCAGTAGTTGGGGTATCAAAGTTTACTCGTAAGTTTTGTGAAATCAATGGATTACCAAATTCTTGAACAATACCAGTAAAACCAATATCACAATTCTTATCAAAACCTAAGCCAACAATACCGTCATTTTTAACTTTCTTAGCATCGTTAACAACATCATCCCATGTTTGCGGAACGCTTAAACCATACTTGTTTAATAAGTTCTTATTGTAGAACAATACCCGCGGTGCTTTGTTAAAAGGCACAGTATAATATTTACCTTTATATTGCATACTTGTCCGGAATGCTGGATAAATATTATTTAATTCTGCTGCTGACAAACCGTTTTTACCATTAATAAAACTGTCTAATGGTTGTAATAATTGGTTTTTAACTAAGTCAGGTGTATTTACGTAGCTTAATTGAGCAAGTGCTGGTAATGTGTTTGACTTAGCAGCGGCCATGATCTTTTGATTTAATTGATTATAGTTACCTTGACTAGTAGCTACAACTTTATATTTCTTTTGTGACTTATTATAGTCATCAACAATTTGTTGAAATTGGGTAGCAGGTTTACCAGTCATCGCAGTCCAAACTTGAATTTTAATTGGACCATTTGATGAACTATCGCTAGCGGCTTGTTTATTGCCACAACTAGCTAAAAGCAATACCAATGGTAATGCTAGTAAGAAAATCCAGCGTGAACGCTTGTGTTTCATGGCTAATCCTCCACTATATAAAAATTTATTAAGTTTAATGATATTATAACACCAAAGTGTAATAACACGGCATTTTTATTAATTATAAAAAAGGCAAGATCAAATTGATCTTGCCTTAAAGTTATTATTACATTACATCATTGATTTGACGTAACATTGATAATTCTTCGTTAGTAGGAATCATCATAACTGTTACCTTAGAATCAGGTGTACTCATTACTTGTTCTTCACCACGGTTGATTTCATCAGCTGACTTCATCTTGATACCTAAGCAAGCTAATTGGTTCATGATTTCAACGTCAACAGCTGGATCATTTTCACCAATACCACCAGCAAAGATAATTGCATCAGCACCGCCCATTTCTGCAAAGAAACTAGCAGCATACTTAACAACGCGGTTCTTGAAGATGTCCATTGCTAATTGAGCACGTTTATTTTCTGGTAAAGCAGCTTCAATATCACGCATATCAGAAGAAATACCTGATAAACCTAATAAACCAGATTTTTCGTTAAACATCATCAAAACATCATCAGCAGACATGTTTTCTTTCTTCATTAAGAAAGGTACGATTGATGGATCAACATCCCCAGCACGGGTACCCATTGTTAAACCAGTTAGTGGAGCCATACCCATTGAAGTATCAAAAGCATGACCATCTTTAACAGCAGCTGCAGAAGCACCGCCACCCATATGTAACGTGATCAAGCGTAAGTCTTTCAATGGTTTGTTTAATAATTCAGCAGCACGGTTTGCTAAGTAGTGATGACTAATACCGTGTTCACTGTAACGATGAATACCATACTTATCAGTTAATTCTTTTGGCAAGCTGTAAATGGCATTCATTTCTGGTAAATCAGTAAAGAATGTGCTGTCAAATACTGCAAATTGACGAACATTTGGCAATTCAGCTTGCATAATCTTAATACCTTCAATTTCTGAAGGGTTATGCAATGGTGCAAAGTCATTAAATTCAGCAATCTTTGCTAATACTTCATCATTAATTTCAGTAGCTTTAGTGAAGTATTGACCACCAGCAACTACACGGTGCCCAACCGCACTAATTTCATCTAAATCATTAACAATGTGCAAATCAACTAATTTATTTAAAACTGTTTGAATAGCACTCTTGCTGTCTAATGATTGTGAATCATCTTCGTATTTTTCACCATTGTACTTAATAGTTACGATGGAGTTTGGTAAGTTTAAACGTTCGATTTGGCCTTTAGCAATTACTTCTTCTGAAGGCAATGCAAATAATTGCCATTTGAAAGAAGAACTACCGGCATTCATGATTAAAGCTTTTTGCATGAATAATACCTCTTCTTATTTTTATAGTTAAACTACATTATTTACATTATAATACATTTAACTAACGTGACAACCTTTTACGAATATTATCAAACAAGTATTTTTTGCCAATTAATGGACAAATTCTTATAATTAATTACAAATTAAACTAATAAGTAAGGAGTGTACCTGGTGAAGAAAAAACCACTGGCAAGCATCCTTTTATGGTTGTTATGCATAATGTTCGGTGTATATGCAATTCAAGGTTGGGGCAACTGGCTTAAAGTAATTAGTAACATCGTTTTTGCCGGCATTGCTGGTATGTTGGCCTTAGGTTTTAATAGTATGCTACAAGGACGACAACACCGACAACCAAGGAATGATAATGCCGATCATCGGACGATTAAATGGTTACAAATTATTAGTTTTACATTGTTTATCGTCTTTTTAATCTTGTACTACTTATTCCATAATAATCCTTTATTAGGAACAAGCGCGTTCATTTCACTGTTATACTGGCTGATTATCTTAATCACAAATATTATTGCTAAAAATAGTAATTAGATAATGAGGTTAATGATGACAACTGTTTTATTAATTGAAGATGATCCAGCAATTATTCAAGCTACTACCATTGCTTTGCATAAGTGGAATTATAAAGTTGCTACTATTAGTGATTGGTGTAATTTAATAAACGACTTGCAGCGAATTAATCCCCAGTTAGTGTTAATGGATATTACTTTACCTACCTTTGATGGCTTTTACTGGACACAACAAATTCGTGAAGTCTCTAATGTTCCGATTATTTTTATTTCAGCAGCCCCTATGGATCCAAATGCTGTTCGTGCTATTGCTATTGGAGCTGATGATTACTTAGTTAAGCCTTTTACTAGTAATGTATTAATTGCCAAAATTCAAGCCGTTTTACGACGTAATAATATTACTCAGGAATTAACGTTTGAAAACTACCGATTGAGTATTTTAAAAAATGAATTAGTTTATCAACAACAAGTCGTTAAATTAACGCCGACCGAAGGTGTTATTTTACGACTATTATTCATTAACGCCAATCAAACTGTTACTAAAGAACAATTTTTACAGGCTCTTTGGCAAGGTGGCGCGTTCGTTGATGAAAACATTTTAAAGGTCAATATTAGTCGCTTACGTAATAAATTATCCAAAGTTAATTTAAGTCAGCAGTTAATTACTGAAAGAAAACGTGGTTACCGCTTAATTAGTCATGATTAAAAAATATTATTGGCCAGCTTTAAAAGCACAATGGCCATGGCTTTTAAGTTATTTACTTTTAAATGCATTACTTGCCTTATTAACTTGGATATATAAATTACCGCTGACTTTTTTTCTTGATTTTATTCGTTTTTCAATCTTGCCATTAATTATCATTATCACTTATCAAACTATGCAAACAGTAAAATGTCTCCAACAACTAGCACATATGGTGACTAATAAGCAATGGCAAACAATTAAGCCACATAACTTAATTGCCAAAGCTTACTATGCTGCTTTTGTTAAAATAATTAGGCAACAGCAAATTGTACAGCAACAATCACAATTACAGCAGCAACAACATCGTGATTATTTGGAAACATGGAGTCATGAATTAAAGACACCTCTTACCACTTTAACAATTTTAGCCGATAATCATGAACAAATTGATAGTCGTATCGTTCAACAACAAATTGACCAAATTAACTATCAATTAAATTTACTATTAAATTATGAACGTTTAGCTGATTTTCATCATGATTTACAATTCAAACTTGTTAATTTACAGCAATTAATTACGCGCATTATTAAACAATATGCAACATTTTTCATTAATAAAAAAATTACGCCTGTTATCACTGTTACTAAAGATGCTACTTTATTAACTGACAGCAAATGGGTTGCATTCATAATTGGACAGTTACTAAACAACGCCATTAAATACAGTCAACCTCATCGACAAATTATTATTAATTGGCAAAACCATCAATTAATAATCAAAGATGAAGGTATTGGCATTGCTAGTGATGAATTACCAAGAATTTTTGAACCTGGCTTTACTGGTAGTAACGGTCGCAAATTAGGCGACGCAACCGGAATGGGGTTATATATTGTCAAAACTGTTTGTCAGCAGTTACATATTAAAATTACCGTATCTTCGCGTTTAAATAAGGGAACAACTTTCAAATTGACATTTCCAAAATAACAAATTGTAAGGTTGTTAACACTTTTGTAACTACCAAAAGTGTTAGCAACTTTTTTATTATTAACTTATAAAATAACTCAAAAGGAAGTTTACAGATGCCATTATTACAATTACAACATGTCAAACGAATTTTTGCTGATGGTAAAAATAACGCAACTCTTGCTTTAAAAGATATTTCATTCACCCTTAATCAAGGAGAATTTGTTGCCATTATGGGGGAATCAGGCGCTGGTAAATCAACGTTACTTAATATCATTGCTACTTTGGATCAACCTACCAATGGTAAAGTTATTTTAAATAATCAAGATTTAACTAATTTTTCAGAGAAGAAAGCTGCCCAATTTCGTCGCGAACATCTGGGTTTTGTTTTTCAAAATTTTAATCTGCTCGATACTTTTAATAATCGCGATAATATTTTTCTTCCTTTAGTTTTAACCAAACATACCTATCAAGATATGCAACAACGGCTCACTTCTTTAGCTCAAGAATTAGCAATTACCGACCTTTTAAATCGCTACCCTTATGAAATTTCTGGTGGTCAGCAACAACGCATTGCCATTGCGCGTGCTTTAATTACACACCCTGATTTATTATTAGCTGATGAACCAACCGGCGCTTTAGATTCACATAATTCGGAAAAAATACTTCATCTTTTTGAAAAAGTAAATCAGCAAGGACAAACCATTTTAATGGTTACCCATAGTCCTTTAGCTGCTTGTTATGCACAACACATCTTATTCATTAAAGATGGCATCATCTACCATGAATTATTCCGCGGTAATCAAAATAAAAATGATTACATACAGCAAATTACCGATAATATCACTGCTTTAAGTAAGGAGGAAATAATTTGATTCACATTAAGCTTGCTTGGCATAACTTAACTCATCATCTCCAACAATATTTACCATTTATAATTGCTAATAGTATTTTAATCGCCATTAATTATATTTTTATTACTTTAAGTATATCAACACTTTCAATGGCTACCGCTTGTGCACGGTTAGGCTTAACTTTTATTCTTACAATTACAATAATTTTTATGTTCTATATAAATTGTTTTTTATTAAAACAACGTTCACAAGAATTAGGATTATACAGTGTTCTTGGTCTAACTAAGCGTGATCTGCATTTAATTGTTGGCATTGAAAATTGTTTAATTAGTTTAACTAGTATAGTAAGTGGGATTATTATCGGCATTATTTTCGAAAAATTAGCGTTTCTAATGATTAAACGATTAATCAAGACACCAATGTTAGCAACTACTTTTAATAGCAGTGCCATAATAATTACTACTTTAATTTTTATTGGCACCTTTAGCCTATTATTTATTTATGACATTTTAAAATTACAACATATTAATTGCTTAAACTTATGGCGTAACAAACACGTTAATGAAAAAGTATATCGAAATCATTGGTTACTAAGCATCATTGGCATAGTAGTTTTAATAATTGGTTATCATCTTTCACTAACTACTAAACCAAATATCATGTTTTTGCCTACTTTTGCATTGGCTATTTTACTAGTTATTATTGGTACGTATCTTACCTTTATTACTGGTATTGCTGCTTTTTTACATATTTTGCAAAAAAATAAGCATTTTTATTACCAACCTCATCATTTTATATCGACAGCAAATATGCTTTATCGCATTAAACAAAATGGCGCCAGTCTAGCGACGATCTGTTTATTGTGTACTGCTGTTTTAGTGGCAATGATTGCTTCAGTTAGTTTTTTTAAAGAAGAAAATAATTTGCTTAAACAGTGGAATCCATACGATATTATGTTAACGACCACCAAACCATTAACAACTAACGAAGTAACTAAAATATCCCAAAATGCTCACGCCAATCAAATCACGTTAGGCAAATTACATACCATTCAACATACTTTGCCAACATACGGTACATTAAATGATAATCGTTTTAGCAGTAATAATATTAATGAAGCAACTTATCAAGTTATTTCACTAACATTAACTGATTATAATCGGTTACAACATACTAATTATCATCTTAATAGCAATGAGGTCTTATTATATTTACCAGCTAAACTTTATAACTATTCTAAATTAGTTATTAATCACCATTATTATTATGTTCATCAAATTAAGCATTTTAATCTGGCATATAATTATGGACATTCAATTATGCAACCATTATTTATTATTGCTAAAAACAAGCAAATATGCGAACAAATTAATCACAAACCTTGGGTAAATATTTACGGCTTTAATATTTATGGATCACAAAAACATCAATTAGTATTTAGTAACCAATTACAACGTTATTTGCAACTTGATAATGCAATGATTTCATCACGATCAGAGATGCAAATTATTTTCATTAATACTTTTGGCAGTTTAATATTCATTGGCATTTTTATTACATTATCGATGATAATCATTACTGCACTGATGATTTATTATAAACAGCTTTCTGAAGGATATGCTGATCGGTTACGTTTTCATACTATGCGGCAAGTTGGCTTAGATCATCAAGAAACCCAAAGAATTATTCATAGTCAAGTGCTATTAGTATTCATGTTACCAATTATTGGCGCCATTATTAATTTAGCTTTTGCAATGCCAGCAATCAAAAAAACAATGATGCTGTTATCGATGTATAATAGTGATATTTTATTTACCACTAGCATTATCACTTTAATTGCTTTTATAATTGGTTATCTTATTTTATACAGTTTAACTGCTAAAGAATATCAACATATTATTAACCAATCACCTCATTATCGTGAATAAAACCATAATAATTAATTAAAGTTAAAATTAATTAAATTTTTAATAGATTCATGCTTTTACCTGCATTTTCTAATCATTTTTTGTTATTCTTTCCTAAGTAAAAATAAAAAGGAGCAAAAAATGATTTTTGGCAAATTATTATTAGCAGCACTATGTGTACTAGCTGGTATCGGGCTAGCACGTTTAATTTACAAATCAAAGTGGGGCCACCGGTTGTTTTATCATTATAAAAAATAAAAAACCAGTTGTTTTATGACAACTGGTTTTTTAATTATTCAACTGTAAATAATGCATCTGGTTCCTGTGGATCAGTATCGTATAATTTAAAATCATCACCCACACCTAAACCGGCTTCTTTTAATAAAGAAGTAACCGTTAACCGGGCCAATGATTTCATATTATTTTCATGACTTAAATGACCAAGATAAATCCGTTTAGTATGTCTACCTAAAATATCAATCATTGTTTGGGCACTATCTTCATTCGACAAGTGTCCCGTATCACTCAAAATGCGTTGCTTTAATGTCCATGGATAAGAACCCATCCGCAGCATTTCTAAATCATGATTACACTCTAATAAATAAGCATTGGCATCCTTAATAATACCTTCAACACGTTGGGAAACATAACCCGTGTCAGTTAAAATAGCAAAACTTTTATCATCATGATGAAGCTGATAAAATTGTGGCGCGGCAGCATCATGCGAAACACCAAAGCTTTCCACATCTAAGTCACCAAACGATAACGTCGTCCCCATCGCAAAAACATGTTTTTGCGCATTATCAATTTGACCAACTGTATCATGCATGGCATCCCAGGTAGGCTGATTAGCATATATTTGTAACTGTGGGTAACGGCGGGCTAAAATGCCAACACTATGACTATGATCAGTATGTTCATGGGTAACTAATAACATGTCAACATCTTGCATCCGTCGGTTAATCTTAGCTAAGGCTTGTTCAATTTTTTTACCACTTAAACCAGCATCAATCAATAATTTATGTTGTGGTGTTTCAACAAAAGTAACATTTCCAGAACTGCTACTTGCTAAGATACTGACACGCATTCCAAAGTCATTCATTATTGTCCCTTCCTAGTTTTTAATTAATGCTTTAGTGAAAGCGTTAATCCGCTTAATAGTAATATTCTTTGTATCTTTATTTTCAATGCCAACATACCAAGCTGGCACATATACAACGCTGCCATTAGCATCTAATAACCAAGTATAAGCTAATTTAGTCCATTTGATGATTGAATAATTAGGAATTTCATTATCAGTATATAAGGCTAAAACAGCTTCTTGAGCACTAATTGTCGGCATTTTTTCACGTAATGTTGTTATATTACCAATATAACTTTGACTATACTGACTAATTGTGCCATTATGGTTAATTTTAAAAGTCAACTGCCCGCGTTCATCATAAACTGGTCCTTCCGGAAATGTTTCAACAAACACGATCTGATTTCTAGTAGATAAATTAGCCGCATATCGATAAGCATGACCAAACAAAATCATGTTCGGATTTTGCACCAATGCTTTAACGGCAGTTAATCGTTGCTCAGCCCGAACGTCAATGGGCGTATTCAAATAACCAGTCATCAACACATGATCATTAACAGTATTAAAAACATCATGTTGATCACGTAATTTAGCTACATTTTGTTGTAAAGCATTATTAGGTTGACTAGCTAAATAATAGCCGGTGCCTTTTTTATTAGAAAGATGATTAAAACTAATGTTATCACTACGTAATTCTTTAACCACTTGCTTACTTTGGTCAACGTTAGTAGTTGTTTTGGCTAAATGACTATTTTGAAAATAATTAATCCCTAAAAAGATATCAATACATGTAAAAACAAATAAAAAAATCCATTCAATTCGTTTAAAATCCATTATTAATACCCCGCTTCATTTGCCATCTGCTTATTCAAAATAGTCTGATAAGCTTGCCATGTCTCATTAATTTGTACATAGTAAGTTGGATGTAAATTAACCACTTGATTAGAAGTATCATCATTTTGCCATTGATAACCTAAGACGATATTTTGAATTTGTTTAGCATCAACGCCAACTTGTTGTAGTTTTGCTAATACCGTAGCTGTTGTCGGTAGGTCCACAACATTTTTCTGTGTTGGTAATGGTACTTGTAAAACATTATTACTAAATGTTAATTGTTCACCACTATTTGAAAAAGTAACTTGTACTAGACTGCGATTAGCCGGTGCAAACACTGGAAAACCTTCAACAAAGCACCGGTAATCAACGGTATGGCGCTGTTCATCAACAGCAAAATAACGCAAGTTAGTTAATGGATTAGCAATTGGCGCAACACTATGTTCACCACGCGTTAGTAAATTCTGTAACCCATGTGTACTGCTAGTATTAAATTTATTAAAAACTAACAGGCCATTTTGATGTGATAATGTTAATCGTTTACTGGTTCCTAAGGTGTAAACCGTACTATTGTCGGCTTCACGTGCATCAACATCATTCGGATTCTTACTATTAAATAAACTCGAAACATACTGCGTTTGCATTTGTTGTGTAATCAAATAAGCATATGGTTGTAATTGAATCTTTTGCGGATATTCCGTCCATAATTCATCACCGTGCCATTTTTGCATCATCGGAATTTTAATATCAACTTGCTTTAATAAATTAATAACTGATTGGGGATGATACTTTTGTAATTTGGCCGTATACATCGTTTTATCATTATCATTAAAAAAATTAATTTGTTCATCTTTATCAGTTAATGATAGTTGCACCCGGTTAAATTGAAAATCGCGTTTGGCATGTCGCGCAAACGGAATAATGCGTGCAAAAATCGTACTATTAATATTAGCGGTATAATTCATCGTTAATGAATTCGGCATATTTAATTTAGCTAAATATGTATCAGCACTAAGATTTTGAGCACGACTTACCTGACTAATGCTCCACGTTTCGGCACAATTATGTAAGTCTTCGGGCAAATTATCATGAGTATTATAAACTTGCCAACTAGCAGTATTATTACGCACAATAATTTGGGTTGGTAAATACAATTCTTGTTCAGCACGCGTTGTATCAGAATCAATTTGTTCCGTATCAGTGCTTTTAGTTGCTTGTTGATACTGCGCATTTCCCGTCCAAATTTTCCATGTTAAGAATAAGCTAATTGTTACTACTGCAATTAATGCCAACCGTAATAACAAATTACTTCGTTTCATCAATCTTCCCAATCCCCTTCATCAATTGGTTCATATGGTAAAGCAATGTAAAAAGTTGATCCATGTCCTTCGCCTTGTGATTCAACCCAGATTTTACCACCCATTGCTTCAACCATTTCCTTGGAAATAGCCAGACCTAACCCAGTACCGCCTTGTTGTCGTGATCGGGCTTTATCAACGCGGTAAAAACGTCCAAATACCTTATGTAAATCTTTCCGCGGAATACCTAGTCCTTGGTCAGCAATACTAATCATTACCTGATTATTAGTTTCGAATAATGAGCAGGTAATTGTGCCACCATTAGGTGAATACTTAATCGCATTATTAACAATGTTATCAATAATTTGCATAAAACGATTAGTATCAATTTCAACCCATAAATCACGTTTTGTGAACTTCCGTTTAATCACATAATGTTTATTCTTAACTTGTTCAACCAAGTTATTATGCACGCTATTATTATCCTGAGCAGCATTTTGATTGTGTGTTTTAATAATCATGTCAAAACGATCTAAAATATGATTCAAAAATTCGTTTAAGTTAACCGTTTCTAAATCCATCTTAACTACTCCACGGTCAAGCCGAGATAAACTAAGTAAATCATTAATCATATGAATCATACGATCGGTTTCATTTTGTGTTACTTTCAAAAATTCCGGAGCTACTTCAGGATCTTGCCAAGCCCCATCAACTAAAGTATCAATATAACTACGCATCGAAGTTAAAGGTGTTCGTAATTCATGCGAAACATTAGAAACAAATTCACGTCGTTCGCGATCATTCTTTTGCTGTTCAGTAACATCATGTAATACACATACCAAACCACTAATGAAACCAATATCCCGTTGAATAAGTGAAAAATCAACATGCAAAATTAAATCATGATCATCTTGTGATAAATCCAGAATCATTTCGTGTTGATATTTCAATAAATCACGAAAAGTATAGCGATGTTCAAGATTTAAAACTTTCAAAATAGACTTACCAATTGCTTCTTCACTACGTAAATCCAAAAATTCTAAGGCCGCGTTATTAATGATAATAACGTTACCCCGCCGGTCCGTGGCAATTACCCCATCAGTCATATGTGTTAAAACCGAATCCAACCGCCGTCGTTCTGATTCCGAAGCTTCTTGCGCTTCTTCAACCCGAATTGATAAGTTATTAACCGCCACGGCTAATTGACCTAATTCGTCTTGTCCATAAACATGAACTTGACCGGAATAATCCCCCCGGGCCATACGAATAGCTTGTTTTTTCATTTCATCAATTGGACGGGTAATTGCGCGACTGATGACAATTGCAATAATCATCCCGATAATTGCTGCTAATACCGATGAATATAAAAAGATGCGGGTAATGTCATGAATATTTTTATAAACACTAGTCATGCTGGCACGCACGTATAAAGCACCAATTACATTATTACTAGCATTGCCATTAACCTTAGGATTTTTAATCGGCACAATGTGAATATAGTAACTACCGGTTTGTTGATCATAAATTTCACTAGAATTTTTTAGACCTGAGTACAAAACTTTTTTGACCTGTGCATCAGTTGTTTTGGTACCTACGAGACTTTGATCATTAACATTACTATCAGCACGAATCGTCCCATTACTATCAATAACTTGTACTTCTGATAATGAAGTATCCGAAATCATTGACTTAATTTTCTTATTTGCTTCATTCTTATTGGTTTGTAATAACTCTTCACCAATTTGATTAATAGTATAATCAACAATCTGCGAATCAACTTGATTACGAAAATCAGCAACATTTTCTTGTTCCAAGCGCCGCACAAAATAAGCCCCAATAATTTCAACCGTCGCAAGAATTAAGAGCATAAAAACTAGTGCAATTTTAAAACGAATTGATTGAAAAAAACGAATCTTATTATTATTCATAAGCAACTCCAGCATTGAAAAAAGCGGATTATCACTAATCCGCTCAATTTTAAGTCAAAATCAATAATTATTCTTCACTGTTTGGTTCATCTTCAGGATTGTATAAGTAATAACCAACGCCACGTCGCGTAATTAACCATTGCGGATGGCTAGGATCATCTTCAACCTTTTCACGCAAGCGCCGCATCGTTACATCAACGGTACGCACATCGCCAAAATAATCATAGCCCCATACTGTTTGCAATAAATTCTCACGTGTCATTACTTGACCTAAGTGTTGGGCAAGATAATAAAGCAATTCAAATTCACGGTGAGTTAATTCAATCATTTTATTATTTTTAGTAACAATGTATGCATCTGGCTTAATAACTAAATCACCAATTTGAATATCGTTTGATTCTTCTTCATTGGTAGCTTGCTTAGCAATACTACTTTGCCGTCGTAAATTAGCCTTTACCCGAGCCACTAGTTCCCGGTTAGAAAATGGCTTAGTTACATAATCATCAGCGCCTAATTCAAGACCGAGCACTTTATCAATTTCTGAATCCTTAGCCGTTACCATGATAATCGGCATGTTATATTTTTTCCGCACTTGCCGGGCAACTTCTAAACCATCAATTTTAGGTAACATCAAATCTAGTAAAATTAAATCAGGATGTTCACTTTCAACTTTTGCTAATGCTTCTTCACCGTCATAAGCGGTAACAACATCGTATCCTTCTTTTTTCAAATTAAACTTAACAATGTCAGAAATTGGCTTTTCGTCATCAACGACGAGAATTTTATTAGCCATAACTGCCACCTCCAGGCAATTATCCCATAATTACTAATATTATAACGTTTATTCTTTTTGATAACAAACAACAGCCCAATGTGCCAAATAAAATCAACGAAAAGCAATAAAATATTAATCAATAAGCACTATTTAACGCTAAAAATGGTTGATTAGTGCAACAATATATTGATAAAAAGCAACAAAAATAAACAGGCACTTTTTACCTGTTTACCAATTTAAAACTTTACATTTCTTCACTACGATTAGCAGGAGTCGCAAACTTATTATGTGATTTAAAGAATAATAAATGCGCCGTACCGCGAGCACCTGCCCGGTTTTTTTCAACAATTACTTCAACTTCAGAATTATCATTATCATGGCGTTCATGTTCATCAGCATCTTCATCACGATAATAATCAGCGCGGTATAAGAATGAAACCACGTCAGCATCTTGTTCAATTGACCCTGATTCACGAATATCTGATAACATCGGGCGCTTATCCTGTCGTTGTTCAACGCCCCGTGATAATTGGGATAGGGCAA
The DNA here is from genome assembly GCA_018883675.1 of Candidatus Paralactobacillus gallistercoris. GTDB lineage: Bacteria > Bacillota > Bacilli > Lactobacillales > Lactobacillaceae > Paralactobacillus_A > Paralactobacillus_A gallistercoris. The sequence goes on from JAHLFS010000009.1 coordinate 14,534, forward strand.
TTACAGGTACTTTTAATTCCTTCGCTAATTTTTTTAATTGCCGAGAAATCGCCGAAACTTCTTGTTGACGATTTTCCTGGCCAGTTCCTTCGATTAATTGTAAATAATCAACTAAAATTAACCCAAGTCCACCATGTTCACGGGCTAAACGCCGACTTTTGGCCCGAATTTCGGTTACCTTTTGTCCCGGCGTATCATCAATATAAATTGGAATTTGACTTAAACTTCCGGTTGCCGCTACAAAGGCATTGTTTTCATCATCATCAAGTTTACCTATTCGTAAATGATTAGCATCAATATTACCTTCAGCACAAATCATGCGGTTAACTAATTGCTCAGCACTCATTTCTAAACTAAAAATAGCAATCGGTGGAATTTCGCTAGTTGTTGTGCGTTGCTTTTCCAGATAATGACCGGCATTAATTGCCAAATTCAAAGCAAAAGCGGTTTTCCCCATTCCTGGACGTGCGGCAATGACATCAAAATCATCAGGATGTAACCCATCAATCAAGCGATCTAATTCACGATATCCTGTTGGTAAACCAGTAACTTCTCCTGAGCGTTGGGATAACATATCTAGTTGTTTAAACGCATCACTTAATAAGTTACCAACGGCACGGAACCCGTTCCGATCACGATCATCAGCAATATTGGCTAAATCACGTTCGGCTTTTTCCAAAATATCATCCGGATTTTCGCTTTGATCATAACTTTGTTGAGAAATACTAGTGGCAACATTAATCAAGCGCCGTAAGCGCGACTTATCAGCAACAATTTGTGCATAATATTCTGCATTACCAGCCGTCGGTACGGCACTTGCTAATTGCGTTAAATAAGTAATGCCACCGATATCTTCCAATTGATCGTGTTTTTTTAAATAATCATTTAAAGTAACGACATCAATGTTTGTGTTAGTATCGTTTAAATCTATCATTGCTTTAAAGATTAATTGATGTGCTTTAAGATAAAAATCACGTGGTGTCAATAATGCTTCAACATCAGCTAATTTATCTTCATCAAATAAAATACTGCCGAGTACTGATTTTTCCGCTTCAGCGTCATACGGCATTGTTTGCATTACGTCCACATTATCAGCCACTATGTCATCCTCCGTTATTTATCATTAATGTTTAAATATTTTGTTGCATTACGTTGCTTTTTATCATGTAATAAACAACCAATCATATGACTCATTTTTTTAGCAATATCTTGTGTATTACCAGTTAAAATACCCCTAATGTATAATTCTAACGTGCCAACCGCACCTGAGACAATGAAATATAAAGTTGCTTGATCATCATCAAAATCATATATTTGCTGCAAGCGTTTGAACAGCAAAACATTTAAGCGGTGCCGCAATGAATACGAACCACGTCCTTCAAACAAGCGTTTAAAGAAATCACGATTTTTATCAAAGAATGTTAAGGCAATATTAATCTTACTAGTAAAATCTTGATTACTACTGCTTTCAATAATCAGCGTATGCAAATGATGCAAATAATCTTTTAATAAAGCATCCGTCAAAACATACTTATCTTCATAATGAAGATAAAAGGTTTTACGTTCAATATCTGCTTCATCACAAATCATTTTCACAGTGATATCTTTAAGGCGATATTGTTGTAGTAGATCATAAAAAGCGGCTTTGATCAAGCGTTCGGTCTTTTGAGCACGTCGATCCATCTTTTTATTAGCCATTAGTCCTCTTCTTCTTTTTAAAATTTATTCAAATTTTTATTACACATTTGTGTATTTATTTATTGAAAAAACTCAACTGCTTATTATAATATACAAGTGTAGTTTAAGAAACATTTGTGTATTTATTTTTTAATAAAAAATCTTTTCAATGGAGATGAGGTTTCGATGGGGTATTTTGATTTAGGTTGTGCCATCATTTTTGAATGTATTGGCATCAATGCTTTAAAAGCTTCAAATGGCTTAAAGAGCATTCCGTTTGATTTATTAACTTTAGTTACTTATGTACTTAGTTTTATTTTCTTAGCAATGTGTTTAAAAACCATCAACCTCGACGAGGCATATGCAGTTTGGTCAGCTATTGGAACGGTTTTAATTACCATTAGCGGTGTATTCTTATGGCACGAAGCCATTAACATAAAAGGCTTAATTGGCATCGCTTTAATTATCGTCGGTGTTGTGTTATTAAATCTTAGCACTAAATAAGGGAGGTTGTTTGCGTGGTAGATACACAAACAAAAAAGCAAACCTTGGATATGAATGGTAAACCATACAGCCGAGTACTCTTAATGATTACTGCGGTTGCTGGTGCGTTTGCGACATTCTTAGCCGGGACAATGTTAGCAACGGCATATCCAACTTTAATGAATCACTTTAATATTTCCACTGATACTGTGCAGTGGTTATCAACTGGATTCATGTTAATTAGTGGGGTAATGATCCCAATTACAGCTTGGTTAATGAACCGTTTTAATTCAAAGTGGTTATACATCATTGGCATGGCAATCTTTTTAATTGGTAATATTTGCTGCTTATGTTCCCACACCTTTGCCATGTTATTAGGTGGTCGGTTGATCGCTGCCGTTGGGGTAGGTGTTACCACTTCGTTATCACAATCAATTTTGTTATATATTTTTCCACCTGAAAAACGTGGGATTGTCATGGGAATTAACGGTATTGCCGTTGGTTTAGCCCCTGCCATTGGTCCAACATTATCTGGTTGGGTAGTTGATAATTATGGTTGGCGGGTTATCTTCATGATTGTCATTGTTTTCGTAACAATTGATTTAATCGCTGCTTTCTTCTTCATGAAAAAAGTAATGCCAACTGCTGATATTAAACTAGATTACTTATCTGCTGTTTTATCAATTTTAGGCTTTGGTTCTTTATTATATGGGGTTTCCAAAGCAGGTAGTCTAGGTTGGGGCAATCATGAAGTTGTAATTACAATTATTGTCGGCATTATTTTAATTGCTTTATTCTGCTGGCGGCAATTACAACTTGATGAACCATTCTTAGACATTCGGTTGTTAAGTAATTGGCACTTTACCTTAGCATCAATTATCGGTGCGATTGCCCGGGTAGCATTAGTTGGGGTTGAATTAGTTTTACCAATGTATATTCAAATTGTACGTGGTGAATCTGCCTTTCATTCCGGACTAATCTTATTACCAGGTGCTATTTTAATGGGGTTAATGAGTCCAATTGCTGGTTCCTTATTTGATAAAATGGGAGCTAAAAAGTTAGTTATCAGTGGTTTAATTATCTTAACCGTTGGAACAATGAATTTTGTTGCCTTAACACCGGATACGCCGATCATTGAAATTATTGTTTTATACGCCGTTCGTATTGTAGGTATTTCATTGGCATTCATGCCGGTTACAACTGCGGGAATGAACGCTTTACCAACAGATAAAATCAACCACGGAACAGCGATTAACAACACTTTCCGGCAAGTAGCTGGTTCAATCGGTACAGCGATCTTTACGACGATTTTAACTAATACAACTAATAATATGAAACCATCAACAGCTTTATTACACTCCGCACCATTAGCTTATAAGCATCAAATGATTAATGCGGCTTTAGGTGGTTACCGCGCATCATTCTTTGCTGCTATGCTTGTCGGTTTAGCTGGTGTTATTGTAGCGTTATTCTTACAAAAGAATGCTGGTTTAGTAAAACGTAATGACGCTAATAAGGGGGTAAAATAATGGCTTTATGGATTTTAGCAATTAGTGCCGTATTATTTTTAGTTGCCTTTATCGGTATTAAAAAACCAGTTTTACAATATAGTATTTCTGGTATTCTTTTAGCAATTAGCATTATCATGTCATGCTTTTTAATGACTAATGATAATAATCACTTGGGAATGAAGCTTGTTTCCCAAACCTCTACTGAACAAATTGCTTCAGTTAGCGGGAATAAACAATTAAATTTATTACTTTATAAGCAATTAGGAAATGGCAACGAACGTATTTATATTTACCGGCATCGCAATGGCAAGAAGACTTTAACAACGCCGGCAAATGTGAATACCACTAATAAGGTTGTGCAAAATAATAACATTAAACAACCAGAATTAGTTACTAATGTTAAGCACTATACTTATAAAAATGATTTTTGGCGTGTGATGTTTTCTGGTTTATCCTTAGATAAGGAAGTTGCTGAACGAACTAATACGTTCAAAGTACCAAGTAATTGGCTTGTTTTAAGCACTGACCAATTAAAGCAATTAAAAGCACAAATGCCAGTGCTTAAACAACAAGTACAACAAGAAGTCCAAAAACAATTACCTGGTTTAGTAAAAAGTCAAATGGCAACCCAACTAAAACAACATCCGCATATGAATAAACAACAAGTTGCCCAACTTGAAAAGCAAATTACCCAGCAACAGGCACAAGCTTTAGCCCAAAAATTAATGCAAAATGCCATTCAACAAACATTAAAATAATTAATTTTTCAAAGCCAGTTCGTTCAATGCGAACGGGCTTTTTTATTTAAAAATGATACAATACCAACAGAATGACTTTATATTGGGGGATAAGAAATTGAATAATAATAAAGTAACGTGTTTAGTATGTGGTAAAGAATTTCACTTAATTGATGGCATGTTTTTAGCTGATCTTGATTCACGTATTCGCGGTCATATTCGGCATGATCATCCCCGGGCTACTCCACATGCTTTTATTTGCAATGATGATTTGTTGCAATACCGCTTAAATAGTATTGATCGTTTTATTAAAAATGATCTCAAGCATAATCAAAAACTCAATAACAAATTAACTAAGAAAATTAATAATAAGGATTATAAAATTACCGATGTTAACTATGTTTTGAAAAACCAATTATCCTTAGGTGACCGGGTCGCTGATACCGTCGCTCGTTTTGGCGGGAGTTGGACTTTTATTTTTATCTTCTCTGGAATTATGATTGCTTGGATGTTAGTCAACGGTTTACAGTTATTTGGCATTCACTTCGATCCTTATCCATTTGTTCTTTTAAATTTATTTTTAAGTACGGTGGCGGCGTTACAAGCACCGTTAATTATGATGAGCCAAAACCGAGCTTCTGACCGCGACCGCATGAATTCTGAAAATGATTACCACGTTAACCAACGTTCGGAAGAAGAAATTCGTATGCTACACGCTAAAATGGATCACTTAATCCAAACCGAATGGCCCAATTTATTAGAAACCCAAAAAATGCAGTTCCAAATGTTAGCTGAATTACAAGCCAAACTGGCCGTAATGGATCCTAATGATACTAAAGTAAGTACCACTAGTGTTAAAAAAGAAGAAGCTACCATTATTAATGATGTTAAAAATGAAATAAAACCAGCAGATAAGAAAGAAAAATAACTTATTAACACTAAAACAGTTAAGATATTAATAGAATACTTCAGTAAGGAGATAAGTTCATGAAAAAACATGCTTCCTTTGTTTTACCTAATGGTGAACAATATTACTACCGTAAAAACGGTCATGGCGAACAAAAAATATTATTATTACATGATAATTTCACTACTAGTCGTTATTTTCAAGCTATTATCAATATGATTGATACTGATAAGTATGCATTGTATGCTCCAGATTTACGTGGTTGCGGACATAGTAGTTATGTTGAGCCAACTAATCGTTTTTTAAGTTATGTTGATGATATTCAAGCTTTTTGTGCTCACTTACATCTTGACCACTTGATTGTTGTTGGTTGGGGTATTGGTGCCATGATTAGTTTACAATTAGCTGTCCAAGCGCCAGAACGCGTTGCTAAAATCATTTTAGTTAATCCGTTAACGACTGTTAACGCCAGTGATGAAGATGCACTAATGACTGATCCGGATATCAAGTCCTTAGTAACTGATATTGATGCCCAAGATCAAGCCCAACTAGCTGAAGATTTTGCTCATCAATACTTCCCGTATATGACCCCTTCTTTCCAAGAAGACGATGTTTTAATGAAAGAAACATTATTACAGCAGAATCCGCTTGATATTGCCTGGGCAATGCAAGCTAATAACCTCACTGATGATGCCTTACGAATGGTGCATCAACCTGTACAAATTTTATATGGTGAACTTGATCGTCATCTTGACGATGCTTTCTTAAAACGACTTAGTCACCAATTAACAACCGCTACGTTACAGGAAGTAAAACATAGCGGGCATGTGATGATGATTGACGATCCGCAAGCAATTATGCAAGCAATCACGTATTAATAATTAATACTAAAAAACGTTCATGTATTATTACATGAACGCTTTTTTTAATGACTAAGCATTAAATAACCAAAGAAGCCAAATAATAGCAGTGCTAAAATATTAACACCCATAAAGATAAATAAGAATTTACCAACATGCTTACCATAACCCGTTTTATAATGCTTATAAGCAATCATATTAGCAACGGAAGCAATTAACGTTCCCAAACCGCCAATATTAACTGCCAAGAATAATGCCTGTGCACAATGAGTAAAACGTGACATCAAAATAGCCGTAGGCACATTACTCATAAATTGACATGATAATAAGCCAGCCAAATAAGTACGGACATCAGTGGCACTAATCGCAGCTAATAAATGATTAATACTTGGCAATCGACTTAAGTTACCAACTGCAATAAAGAAACAGAAAAAAGTAACTAGCAAACCATAGTCAATTTGCTTAAATGTTTGCGGTCGATAAATGGTTACCGTAATCAAAACTAATGCTAAAACGACCCATTTTAACCACGTAATGTTATTAATAATGACCGAAGTAAAAATCAACAAGGTTAGTGGTACAAATACCAACAACGGTCCTTTATCAATTTTAATATCTTCTAATTGACCTACTTCAACTGGTTTATTAGGAAAAAGGAAAGAACAAATGCCTAAAACTAGCAAACTGAATAACATTAATGGTAATGAATAACTAAAGAACTTACCAATACTAATGTTATAGTATGAAACAATCGTAATATTATGTGGCGAACCAAATGGCATTAATGAACTACCCAAATTAGCAGCAATTGTTAGTAAGGTAATTGGCATAATTGGTGAAAAGTTACACCGTATTGCAATTAAAATGACTAAGGGTACAAATGTCAAAACAGTCATATCATTAGTCAAAAACATTGCACCAAAAAACGTTAAAAGTAATAACATCTGCATTAAATGACGTTCCGTGCGACTTGATGAAATCAAATGAGTCGCAAAAAATTCCAAGACATGCAAATGTTCAAAGATTTGTACCATTGCCATAATGCAAAAAACATTGACAATTACATGCCAATTAACATCAGCCATGTGAGGCGGCGTTAATAACGACGTAATCAGCGCAGCAATGATGGCAACAATCATTAATTTATCACTAAAAAAATGTTTCAAGTTATTAATGAAACGCTTTTTTCTTGATAAAATTAGCGAATTATCTTCCATGTGTAAGCTCACTTTTCTAATTAATATTCAAATTAAAAAACGCGCAAAATAGCGCGATTAACATAACGATTATAGGTGTATTATAACAAATAATTATTCTATTATTTAGTTCATTCGGTAAAAGTAGCGTAA
>JAHLFS010000010.1 GCA_018883675.1 Candidatus Paralactobacillus gallistercoris
GTCACGAAGTTCTTGTAGTACTTGTTTTCTCGTAACCTGACCTCCCAGGTTATGCATTGCGATAAGAATCTCTTTCATCGCCTTATTTTCTATTTCAATTTGTCGATTTGCCATCTTGTTTACCGCCTTAATAATCTTTCAATATTAATATTATACGTCGAGTACACAACTGTCCTGCCGATTTTCAATCTTTTCAGCAAAATCACCAAAATTCTATATTGAACTCGTCTACTCAATCCTCAGTCCTAAATTGGGCTCTTTTCGCACCAGCGACAAATACCGCCATATCAAGGCTCACCTCTACTTCCACTCCCCTAATCGACACGACCTGCAAAACTGGACCTTTGTCTACTCGACTATCGAAATAGGACATAGAACACTCGACCCGCCAGCTTCAAATAGAAAAAGTGTACTAATTCCAATCATTCTGAAAGGGAAAAGTACACTTTCAATCACCTATAAATGCCGTCAGAACGCGGCTTATCGGCTATTTTCCTGTACGTTCCAGGACAGTAACAGACTCAACATGGGGAGTCATTGGAAACATATCAACTGGAGTTGTGCGTACTGGTTGGTAACCCATTTCAGTAAAAATACTTAAATCACGTGCCAATGTTGCTGGATTACAACTCACGTAAACAATTCGTTGGGGCTGCATCGCTACAGCTGCATTAATAAAACTTTCATCTAAACCTTTACGTGGGGGATCAACAACAATCACATCTGGTTGCATTCCCTGCTTTTGCCAATGTTGCATAACGTTTTCGGCTTTACCAGCTTTAAAAGTTGTGTTATTAATGTGATTAATTTTAGCATTATGCCGAGCATCTTGAACTGCTTGATCAACTACTTCAATTCCAAAAACATGTTTGGCATAAGCTGCTAATGATAAACTAATCGTACCAATCCCACAATAAGCATCAATCACCGTTTCTTCACCCGTTAATTGTGCTTCTTGTAAGGCGATTTGGTAAAGATTGCGCGTTTGTTGTGGATTTACTTGGTAGAATGATTGTGCTGAGATATCAAACGAATTACCTAATAATTCATCACTTAAATAACGTTTGCCAAATAACAAATGCATGTGTTTGCCTAAAATAACGTTGGTTACTTGTTCATTAACATTTTGCAACAAACTCGTCATCATTGGTAATTGTTCACATAAACGCGCCACTAAGCGATCACGTTGTGGAATAGTTGCTGTGCGTGTTACTAACACGACCATTAATTCATGACTAGTAAAACCATAACGCACCATAATATTACGAACAGTACCAGTATGATTTTGTTCATCATAAGCACTAATATTCAATTCACGCAAAGTATCACGAACAACTTTAATGGCATGATCAATCGCTTCTGCCTGAATTTTAAAATCAGTCATCGGAACTAATTGATGAGAATGTTTTTTATAAAAACCAGTCATCAACTTACCATTAATCATCCGCACCGGTACTTGAGCTTTATTACGATAATGATAAGGATCAGTCATACCAACTGTTTCAGCAACTGGAATATCAAGGTGTTGTTTTTGAAACAAATTAATAATTTGTTGACGTTTGAATTTTAATTGCGCATCATACTTTAAATGCGCAAGCGGTGCAATCCCTGTTTGTAAGTAAGCTACATTAACCCCTTCAACCCGTTCTGGTGATTTACTTAACCATTCTTGCACATCTGCAAAACCATAATTTTTATTAGTCTTAGTAACTTTTAAAATAACTTTTTCACCAGGTAAAGCATTTTCAACAAATAATGGATAGTGATCGACTTTAGCAACCCCCATTCCTTCATAACTTAAATCATCAATTGTAGTGGTAATAACATCTTTTTTATGAACCGGTAATTGAACTTTCATTTTTAACCTCATTTGTAAACTAAACAAGAGCTTGATAAACCAAGCTCTTGTAATAATAAATATTATTTTTGATCAAGAATATTGTTCATTTCATCCATGTATTGGGCATGAGCATCAGCGATTGCACCAGCAGTAAGTGATTTTTTCGGAATCGCATCAACATTAGCAAAAATCTCAATATGTTGTTGTAAATTAACTAGTGTCATTGGCGCATCACCAGCATATTCACCATCAAAATTAATTTTCATTGGTTCGTCAGACTTAGGTTTAACAACTAATTTACGCGTCTTCGTGTATAAAATTCGGGGATCATTAACATGACGGCCATTCAGAGCCAAACTAATTAAATGAATCAACTCACCAACATTAGCTGTTTTAACCACAATTAATGAAAAACGACCATCGCCTAATGAAACATCAGGTGCGGCTTGTTCAAAGCCACCAACTGAATTAGTAAGCCCAAGTAAAAACATGGACATTTCGCCTTCATAAACGCCGTTATCATATTCCAACCGTACAGGTACAGTGTGGTTACCTGGAATCATTTCAGCTGCTTTAACTAAGTAAGCTAAATAGCCAAAAATAGATTTAATTTCTGAAGGAACATGGTATGTCAATTCAGTTAACATGCCACCAGCAGCAATATTCATAAAGTAATTATTGTTAGCACGTCCAATATCCATCTTGATAGCTTTATGCTTTAAAACAATTTTAGCAGCAGCTACCGGATCATCACGTGGTATTTTTAAAGCACGCGCATAATCATTAGTGGTTCCTGCCGGAATAATTGCCATTTTTGGTCGTTTCTTTAATCCAGCAATCCCATTAACAACTTCATTGATTGTGCCATCACCACCAGCGGCAATAATTAAATCAAAACCATCACGTGCTGCCCGATTAGCTTCATTTTGCGCAGACAACGGCTCAGGCGTTGTTTGAAATGCACTTGTTTCATAACCAGCTTGTTCTAAAACATTGAGAATATCAGGAACACTCTTTTTCAGTGTTTCTGCACCAGATGTTGGATTATAAATTAATCGTGCGCGATTACGCATGATCATGACCCTCTCTACTTGAATTAGCGTTTATCCAATTCGGCTAATAATAACTTATTAACTACTTTTGGATTTGCCTTACCGTGTGTTTGTTTCATAATTTGTCCAACTAAGAAACCTAATGCATGGTCTTTACCATTCTTAAATGAAGTGATTGAATCAGGATTATTATCTAATACTTCAGTAATAATCGGTGTTAATTTAGCTGGATCAGATAATTGTACTAAACCTTTGGCTTCAACCCATTGCTTAGGATCAGTATCATTTTTAATGATTTCTTGGAAAACCTTTTTAGCAATCTTTGAAGAAATCGTTCCATCACTAATTAACTTAATCATGCCAGCTAAGTGGGCTGGTGTTAACTTAGTATCAGGTAATTCTAATTTATTAGCATTTAAATAAGCATTTACTTCGCCCATTAACCAGTTAGAAGCTTGTTTAGGATCAGCACCATCGGCAACAGTAGCTTCAAAGAAATCAGACATTTCCTTAGTATCAGTTAAAACGCCAGCATCATAAGCTGGTAAGCCCATTTCTTCAACATAACGCTTTCGCCGTTTATCAGGCATTTCTGGCAAATGATCAGCGACTGCTTTAATCCAATCATCAGAAATGCGCATTGGTGGTAAATCAGGTTCTGGGAAGTAACGATAATCATCGGCACCTTCCTTAACACGTAATAATTCGGTTTTACCCGTATCAATATTAAAACGCCGGGTTTCTGGACGTACTTCGCCACCAGCCATCAATACTTCTTCTTGCCGTTTCCGTTCAGCTGTTAAACCATCACGAACCTTAACTAAAGAGTTTAAATTCTTTAATTCCGTTTTAACGCCATATTCTTTTTGGCCAATTGGACGAATTGATAAGTTAGAGTCAACCCGCATGGAACCTTCTTCCATCTTAACATCAGAAGCACCAGTAAATTGTACCATTTGTCGTAGTTTATCTAAGTAAGCATAAGCTTCTTCTGGGGAAGCAATATCTGGTTCTGAGACGATTTCTACCAAAGGTGTGCCTTGCCGGTTTAAATCAACATAAGAATAACCATCATTACCGTGAGTATTTTTACCGGCATCTTCTTCAATATGTAATTCTTTAATGCCGATTTTCTTAGTATGACCATCAACTTCAATTTCAACGTAACCATTACTGCCTAAAGGAAATTCTGATTGCGTAATTTGATAAGCTTTCGGGTTATCAGGATAAAAGTAGTTTTTACGATCAAAATGCGTGTAATGTGCAATATCAGCATGTAAAGCCAATGCTACTTTCATTCCCAATTCATACGCACCCTTATTAATGGTTGGTAATGTGCCCGGATAACCCCAATCAATAACATTAGTTTCTGTATTTGGTTCAGCACCATAAGTTACTGGTGATGGACTAAACATTTTTGACTTTGTTTTTAATTCAATGTGGACTTCAAGTCCGATAGTTGTTTCAAAGTTCATTATGCTTCTCCCCCTACTGTGGGTACTTGATTATGAAAATCAGTTGCTTGTTCAAAGGCATAACCTGCACGATAAACAGTATTTTCATCAAAGTGTTTACCAATTAATTGCATACCAATTGGTAAGCCTTCATCGTTAAAACCAGCAGGAATTGATGCTGCAGGTACCCCGGCCAAGTTAGCTGAAATAGTTAGCATGTCGTTCATATACATTGTAACTGGATCATCAATTTTTTCACCAATATTGAAAGCTGGCGTTGGGGTAGTCGGTGCCATAATCAAATCGTAGTCTTTAAAGACATCCATAAAGTCCTTAGTAATTAAAGCACGCACTTGAGCAGCTTTCTTAAAGTAAGCATCATAATATCCGGCTGATAATGCGAAAGTTCCTAACATTACGCGGCGCTTTACTTCAGCACCAAAGCCTTCAGAACGTGATTTTACGTAAACATCTTCCAAAGTTTTAGCATCAGGTGCTCGGAACCCGTAACGAATACCATCATAGCGTTGTAAGTTAGAACTAGCTTCTGAAGAAGCTACAATATAATAAGTTGGTACTGCATACTTACTGTAAGGTAAGCCAACTTCTTCAACTGTCGCACCTAATTCACGGAAAGTATCAGCAGCTGCAATAATGGCATCGCGTACTTGTGGATCAACGCCTTCACCCATAAATTCACGTGGTAATGCAATCTTCATACCACGCACATCGCCATTCAAGTTTTGAGTAAAATCAGTTTCATTAGCAACTGTTGTTGGATCCTTTTCATCAAGACCAGCTAAGACATTTAACAACTTAGCGTTATCAGTAACATTACGTGTAATAATGCCAATTTCATCTAAACTAGATGAAAAAGTAATTAAGCCCCAACGTGATACGCGACCATATGTTGGTTTAAAACCAACCACGCCATTAAAAGCAGAAGGTTGGCGAATAGAACCACCAGTATCAGAACCCAACGCAGCAATTACTTGTCCGGAAGCAACTGCTGCAGCTGAACCGCCTGAAGAACCGCCTGGCACTTTGTCATGATTCCAAGCATTATGTGTCATTTGATAAGCTGAAGTTTCGGTTGATGATCCCATTGCGAATTCATCAAGATTAGTCTTACCAATTACAATCATGCCTGCTTGTTGTAACTTTTCAATAACAGTTGCATCAAAAATAGGAACAAAATTATCCAAAATTTTACTTGCAGCAGTTGTTCGTAAGCCCTTAGTTAAGATGTTATCCTTAATGGCAATCGGAATACCAGCTAATACTTGATCATCACTGATTCCTTTAGCATCAATTGCTCTTGCTTGCTCTAAGGCATGTTCATTCATTCGCAAAAAAGCTTTAATATCTTTATCAGTAGCTTCAATATTATCCAAGCTTTGTTGCATTAATTGTTCACTAGTAAACGCACCAGTAGCTAATGCTTCGTGTAAACTTGCTAAACTTTGATTAAAGTAATTCACGGATTAATCCTCCTTTTCCATGATAGCCGGTACTTTGATCAATCCATCGGCAGATTCTGGTACATTTTCCATTAATTCTGCACGTGGCGTTGGTTTTTGAGCAACATCATCGCGTAAAACATTAACCAGATCCGTAACCTGTGTCATAACAGGTACATCAGTTGTATCAACACTATTTAATTGTTCTACCATGTCGATAATATTATCAAATTGTTCTGTAAAATGATCTAATTCTTCATCACTAAATGATAAACGCGCTAATTCAGCAACGTGTTTGATTTGCGCTTTGCTAACCATAATTTTGCCTCACTTTCAGCGCTTGACGAACAAGCTAATACACATATTAAATTAATTTTACCACTAAAAGCCTAAAAAAACAGGCGATTATTCTTAGATAATCACCTGTTTTTATTATATATTAATAACTACCAAATACATGAGTATAGAAACCGTTACTACCAGCATCACGCGCTACAAAAGCTTGCATGCCTTGCACAGATTGAATATTAATCTGAATTGGAACTTTATTAGGTAAATCTTTAGCAGCTTCTGAAGCAACAAATTGAGCAAAACTAGTAATTTCTGTTTCACTATAAAATTGCGTCGTAATCGTAATGTTCATTCCAGCTAGATTGCCATTTTCATAATGAACTTGAGCAGTTACTCCACTTAAATTAGGGAAGAATTGTTTAACCGCATTTCTAAAAGTATCAAACGAATTAGCCACATCAGCATTAATTGGTTTAGCATTATTAACTACTGGCAAAACTTCATTTTGTTGATCAATCTTGTGCCATGTATCTAACTTATTACCTGATTTAGAAATTGCATAAGCAAAGAAAGTGCCACCAACTAAACTATCAGGTGTCGATTGCCGATATAGTGCAATCATAATTGGTGTATTATTAGCAACGCCTTTCATCTTACGCAACCGTGATAATACTTTAGTAGCCATTTGTTTACCTTGTTGCTCATCTTGAGCTTGACTAATTTTGGTTTCATAAGTAGCACCATATTGTTGTTTCGTATAAGTATCGACTGAATTTAAGCCTAATCCGATACTCATTCCCGCTAAATTAACTTTATTATTATTATCGGTTACAAAATCTTGTTCTAGAATTTGTTGTAAATAAATCGGATTACGCTTATTAGGATCCATTTGCCCATTATCGGGTGGATTTAAGCCGTCTGGATTATTAGATGATTGACGTCCTAACCATTGTCTAGCTGTTTTACTATCAATATATTGTCCTTCTTGGAAAATATACTTATTAGTTGGAAATTCAGTTTTTGATAAATTTAACAAGCCACTACTGAAACTTTTGACATCAAACTGATTAGTTTCATTATCAACATTAACACCACGAGCTTTGCTAACTTGGTATTGACCATTACGAATAATACCTTGATAATAATCGTTATTAGTTTGTCCCGTGGTTTGTACTTTAGTTGCTTTACTACTGGAATTATTACTATTATCACTAGAATTTAATTGTGAATTTTGTAGATTACCACAACCGGCCATTAATAATGCTAAACCGGTAATACTTAATATTACTTTATTAAGTTTTTTCAACTTACTATTCCTCAATTCTCATTTAATTGTGCTAACAATTCATCTTCAGTCATAATTTGAATATGCAAAGTTTGTGCTTTATCAAACTTACTGCCCGGATCAGCACCAACAATAACTAAATCGGTTTTTTTAGATACTGAACTAGTTACTTTGGCACCCATATGGGTCAAACGGTCAGTTAATTGGCGCCGTGTAAAATGTTGTAAAGCACCAGTCAAAACGATGGTCTTACCACTGAAGAAACTATTAGTAATAACTGGTTCATCATCAGTTTGATATTTCAAGTTTACACCAGCAGCAGCTAATTCAGCTACTAATATTTTAACTTGCTTATCATTAAAGTAAGTTACTAAAGTATCAGCAACAACTTGTCCCATACCGTTAATAGCAGCAATTTCAGCATTACTTGCTTTCATTAAAGTTGGTAAATCGTGAAAATGAATTGCCAAAATTCGGGCAGCTTTTAAACCAACATGACGGATACCTAAACCATAAATTAAGTGTTCAACTGAATTATGCCGACTACGTTCAATCGCAGTAAGCAAATTATTAATTGATTTACTCTTACTAAGATCAGTTGGCACTCGTTTTAATAATACTGGTGCTATTTCGGCGGCTGTCAACTGATAAAGATCAGCGACATCATGCACTAAACCTTTTTGGAATAATTTTTCAATAATTTGTGGACCTAATCCATCAATGTTCATCGCATCACGCGAAGCAAAATGAGTTAATTGCTCCTGAATTTGCGCAGGACACATTGGGTTAATGCAGCGCAATGCTACTTCATCATCTAAATGAACTAATTTACTATGACATGATGGACATTTATCCGGAATAACATAAGCTTGACTATTAGCCGGACGTTTAGATAAAACAACTTGTGATACTTCCGGAATAATATCACCAGCTTTATGTAGTAAAACAGTATCCCCAATCCGAATATCTTTTTGCTTAATCATATCACCGTTATGCAGTGTCGCTTTGGCAACTGTTGTACCAGCTAACTGTACTGGCGTCATAATAGCAGTTGGCGTAACTACTCCTGTACGTCCCACTGTCCAAACAATATCCTTAATTTTAGTTTGGACTTCCTCAGGTGGAAACTTGTAAGCAATTTCCCACCGCGGTACTTTAACTGTATTGCCTAATTGCTTTTGTACTGCTAATGAATTAACCTTTAAAACAATCCCATCAATACCATATGGTAGTTGGTCACGTTGGGCTTGGTATTTTTCGATAAATGCAATTACCTCGTCAATTGTATGACAAACACAACGCATTTGATCTACTTTAAAACCTAATTGTTGTAAACGAGTTAAGGCTTGACTTTGTGTAGTTACATCAGCTTCATCAGTTACTAAGGTATAAATCCAAGTGCTTAATTTACGTGAAGCTGTAATTCGGGGGTTTAATTGTCGTAAACTACCAGCTGCGGCATTGCGCGGATTAGCAAATGGCGCTTTGCCATCTTCTTCTTGTCGAGCATTCAATTTAGCAAAAGCTTCTTTAGGCATGTAACATTCACCACGTACTTCAACAGAAACTGGTTCATTTAATTTCAAAGGAATAGAAGGAATTGTCTTTAAATTTTGAGTAATATCTTCCCCCACATGTCCATCACCACGCGTTGAACCTTGAATAAAAATACCATTTTCATAAACTAAATCAATCGCTAAGCCATCAATTTTTAACTCGACGCTGTAACTAATATCAGTTTGTGCATTTTTTCGTAATTTAGTATCGAAATCACGTAACTCATCATAAGAAAAAACATCACCCATTGATAGCATTGGAATCGGATGTTGAACTTTTTCAAAACCCGATAAAATGACATCACCGACACGCTGCGTTGGTGAATCAGGCGTAATAATTTGTGGATACTTATTTTCAAGTTCCTGTAAATCACGATAAACTTCATCATAAACGTGATCTTCAACTGTCGGGCGATCAAGAGTGTAGTATTCATAACGCCATTGATTCAATTTGTCACGTAATTTAGCAGCCGTTGCCGCTGCTTCTTGTTCTGAATATGCTGCAATTGGCTTATCAAGCATGATAATTACCTCTTTTATTTTTCAATCCGATGAATTGGTGCAAAAACAGCCATTAATTTCTTAATACCAACTTCAGGAAAAGCAATATTAAGTTCCATGTTTTCACCGCTATTTTTAACACTAATCACCGTTCCAATACCCCATTTACGATGTTCAACCTTATCGCCTGGCTGCCAGGTTTGTTTTTCAGCACCAACACTGCCGCCAGCAGTTTTGACAGTTGTTTTAGCGAAATGTTGCCCATCACTATTACTATAACGCTTTGTACGTGATTGTGGAGTAAAGTGATAACTATGTGCTAAAGCAGCACCATCACCATTTTCAATACTTAATAAATCATCATTAATTTCATCAATAAAACGTGAAGCAGGATTATTTTGGTGACGACCATATAACATCCGTCCATAAGCATTAGTTAAGTATAATTTCTTCTTTGCCCGGGTAATGCCAACGTAAGCTAAACGACGTTCTTCTTCTAATTCCTTATCATCAAGAATTGCCCGTGATAATGGAAAAATTCCTTCTTCCATGCCAACTAAAAAAACGACTGGAAATTCTAAGCCCTTGGCCGCATGTAAAGTCATTAATGTTACTTCCTGCTTTGATTCATCAACATCATCCTGATCAGAAAGTAACGCAACATCAGCAATAAAATCAGCCAAAGCGTCACTATCTTCATCTTCAGGTTCATAAGTTTGATCAAATTGCTTAGTTACTGATAAAAATTCATTAATGTTTTCAACGCGCGTTTCGTTTTCCAAATTATGATGTTGAAGTAAAGTTTCCAAATAGCCGGTTTTGTCTAAAACAGCACTCGTAAGATCAGTCACTGATAAATGTTGACGCATTTCAATTAATGCTTGCATTGTATCCGCAAATTGTTGTAATGCCTTCCGTGCTTTGCCAGTAATATTTGTCAAAGCTACGTTTTGCGCAGCTGTTAACAATGACCAATCATGCTCATCAGCAAAATCACGTAATTTAGCTAAGCTGGTTGCACCAATACCGCGTTTGGGTTCATTAACAATCCGTTGAAAACTCATTGCATCAGCAGGATTAACAATTAAAGTTAAATAAGCCATCACATCTTTAATTTCTTTACGATCATAAAAACGATGACTACCAATCATTTTATAAGGAATATTAGATTTTAAGAAAGCTTCTTCAATCGTACGCGATTGTGCATTAGTTCGATACAAAACCGCAAAATCACTGTAATGATAATTATGCATGCGCATTTGTTGTTGAATTTGCTTAACAACATATAACGCTTCACTTTGCGCCCGATAATAAGTAATTTGATCGCCGTTATCATTTTCAGTCCATAATTTTTTCGGCTTACGATACTTATTATTAGCAATAACTTGGTTAGCAGCTTGTAAAATTGTTTTAGTAGAACGATAGTTTTGTTCCAAATAAATCGTTTGGGCATGTGGATAATCTTTTTCAAAATTCATAATATTCGCCATGTTAGCCCCACGCCAACCATAAATGCTTTGATCAGCATCACCTGCCACGCAAATATTTTCATTATCAGCCGCTAACAAATGAACTAGTTCATATTGAGCCTGATTCGTATCCTGATATTCATCAACATGAATGTATTGAAACTTACTTTGATAACGTTGTAAAACTTCAGGAAACTGGTGGAATAATTTAATGGTTAATAATAATAAATCGTCAAAGTCAACCGCTTGGTCATTTTGTAATTGTTTTTGATATGCTTGGTAGCATTCACCAACTACTTGTTCAAAAACATTTTTAGCGCTATCAAGATAATCTTTAGGCGTCATCAAGTTATTCTTGGCTCTACTAATTGCACTAAGAATCGCTCGTGGTTCAAATTTTTTAGGATCGAGATTTTTTTGTTTAATAATTTGCTTAATTAGCGTTAATTGCGCCGAGGAATCACTAATTGTGAACGAACGACTGTAACCTAATACTTCAATTTCACGTCGTAAAATACGCACGCAAAGCGCATGAAAAGTTGAAATCCACACATCTTTAGCACTATCAGGCAGTAATGCATCAACCCGTTCTTTCATTTCCCGTGCAGCTTTATTAGTAAATGTAATTGCCAAAATATGCCATGGCATAACATGTTCAGCTTCAATCAAATATGCAATGCGATGAGTTAATACCCGTGTTTTACCCGAACCGGCACCAGCCATAATTAAAACTGGACCTTGGGTAGCTAAAACGGCTTCACGTTGTTTATCATTCATACCTGCTAAAATTGCTGCTTGTGCGTCTTCCATACTTATACTCCTTAATAAATAATTCTGTTTCATTGTATCAAAAAACCACACTGCATAAAATCAGTGCGGTTATATTTATTATCAAAGTTTAACTTATGCTAATTTCCATAGTTCAGTAGCATTAACTACCTCAATTAAATGATCTAAGTCAGGGCCAGTTGTCGTAATATGCCCTACTAAAGCATTAGCGGGTAAATTAGGCGTATCAACCGGATAGTAATAAAAATGCCAATCAGGTTTAATTTGACTTTGCATATAAACAGATGTTACCTGATTATTTCTAACCATTAATGATAGACCACCACTTAAACTACGAATGATGCCCAAAGGCCAACCTAATAAAGCACGTAAATGCATTTCGGCAGCAGCAAAACTAGTTGTATTCATATAAATACTTGCTGCATCAGTTAATGCGGGAATTATTCGTTTAGCATAAATACTACCACTATCGGTCATAAAAAATTCAACGGTAAAAACGCCAGTATAATTAATTTCAGAACCAATTAAATTACAAATGCGCCGAATTTCTTGTTTAACCATTGTATCAACGCGTGCTGGCATCATTGTAGCAACCAATCGTCGGTTACGGTAAATATTCTCTAAAACAGGAAAATCTTTAACATTGCCATCACCATCACGTACTGCTACAACCGCTAATTCTTTTTTAATTGGTAGCCATGATTCTAAAACATAAGTACCATTGCGTAAATATGATTCACTTTCAGGAATATCTTTTTCATCGCGAATAATATATTGATATGTAGGACCAAAGCCTTTTTGCATTGGCTTTAAAATAGCCGGATAACCAATGGCATCAATCGCATCCTTAACATCTTGAACATTAACTACGGTTGCATATGGAGCAATATTGATGTTATGTTCATCAAAAAATACTTTTTCCAAATAGCGATCTTGCGTCATGGCTAAAACATCGCTGCCAGCCGGAAGATAAGCGCCATATGATGTTATTTCTTCCAAAAGATTAATATCAATTAATTCATCTTCATAAATTACGGCATCACTACTCTTAGCAAGAGCATGTAACGCCCGAGCGTTAGCCAACGTGCCGCCACCAACAAAATGAATGTCAGCTACTTGTAAAGCTGGATCGGTATCATTCGCTGCTAAAACGGCTACACGAAACCCCATTTGCTTAGCAGCTAATGCTAACAAATAACTACGATGGCCACCACCCAAAAGACCAATGATTTGTCCCGGATAAATGAATTTATTCACGAAGTTTCACCCTTCACTACCAATTATTGATTAATGATTTTGTTCATATTCATCAGGTCCAAAAACAATTTTACCATCTTCAAAAGCTTTAATTCGGGCCAATGATTCCACATGAACACCACGTTCATCAAGCAATTGCCGCCCTTTTTGGAATGACTTTTCAATAACAATGCCAACCCCACATAATGTTGCACCAGCTTGATTAATAATATCCATCAAGCCTTCAACTGCTTGTCCATTAGCTAAGAAATCGTCAATAACTAAGACCCGATCATTATCATTCAAAAAGCGATGGGAAATTGCAATTTCATTACTTGTTTGTTTGGTATATGAATATACAGTTGAAGTATAAAGATTATCCTTTAAAGTTAAACTCTTATGTTTCCGTGCGAAAACAACGGGAACATGAAATTGTAAACCAGCAGCAACAGCTGGCGCAATTCCTGAAGATTCTACTGTTAAAATTTTAGTAATGTTTTGATCTTTAAAACGACGATAAAATTCTTCACCAAGTTGCATCATTAAATCAGGATCAACTTGGTGATTCAAAAAACTATCTACTTTTAATACATTTGTTCCTAAAATACGGCCATCTTTTTCAATGCGTTCTTCCAGAATCTTCATTATTTTTTACGACTCCTTGTTATTATTTTTCATTCGTACAAAATTATCGTTTATTTAAATAAAATTACCACAAAGCCCATTAACAAACAAGCACATAATTAATGATCATACTGCTCAAGATGATATTTAGTAATAATTTTCAATAACTTCTGCGGATAATTAGGATCAGTTGCATAGCCATCTGTGAGTAATGCTTGAGCTGCTGTTTGGTAATTATTAGCATGTAAAACATCAGCATATTGCTGGCCATTCCACGATGTGCCGTGCACAAATAAAAGAGCATGATCAAGCATTGCTGCTTGATATGATGGATAAACACGAAAACGACCAGTAATTGTTTGCCATTGTCCATTAACGTATTCTTGGGTAGTTAATAATTGGGTATTATGTGGATCTTCGCCTTTAACACCAAATAAATTATGGTATTTCGTAGCTAATGTACTAGTACCCCAATTACTTTCTAAAATTGCCTGGGCAAGCGTAATGCTAGGTAAAACATGATATTCACGATATAACTGCTGCGCGTAAGGTGCTAATTGTGCAATAAAATGTTGGTGCGCACGTATCACTTCTTGTTGTGCTGTATTGTCGTTATTAAAACGACAAGCAGTCAAACTACCTGTTAACATTAATGTACTAATTAATAATAAAAAGTACCGCAACTTTTTATACTTCACTCCTACAAGCAAAACCGCCGAATATTTTTAATCTAACCATAACATTATTTAACTACCAATGAAAAAAGTTGCCATTATTTTTAATAAAATAACAGCAACTTTCTTAAATGTTTAATTATTAGTTATAATCATGATGTTTTTTAGCTTCGGCTTTAATTTGTTCCAAAGTTGGAATTGCTGGTTGCGCACCTAAATGTTGCACAGTAATTGATGAAGCCAAATTAGCAAATTGAATTGCTTGGTGCATATTACTAAAATCAGGTTTCAATTGTGAACATAAAGCCCCAATAAAGGTATCACCGGCTGCTGTCGTATCAATCGCATGCACTTTATAAGCATTAACAAAATAACTTTCACTAGCGTCAGCATAGAAAGCACCACGTTCACCAACAGTGATAATAACATGCTTAATGCCCATCTTGAAAAATTCATGCGCAGCAGCTTGCATTGAATCATAATCAGTAATTTTAATACCCGTTAAAATAGCGGCTTCCGTTTCATTGGGACAAACTAAATCAGTAACGCGAGCTAATTCAGGAGAAATTTGTTCAACAGCAGGCGCTGGATTCAAAATCGTTCTAATACCATGTGCTTTAGCATACTTAAAAGCATAAACTGTTGTTACCACTGGTGTTTCGAACTGTGCCGCCAAAAATTCAGCGCCTTCAAAAGTATCCTTAGCATTATCAATATCACTGGGACTTAATGTTTTATTAGCACCAGCATAGACTAAAATCGAGTTTTGACTATTAGCTTGTAATAAAATAAACGCCTTACCGGAACCATTTTGCGGATCAGTCATCACATTATCAACATTAACGTTATCTTTTTGCAAAGCGCCTTTTAATAAATCAGCCGCTTCATCAGCACCAACTTTACCAATGAAAGCCGTTTGGGCACCAGCACGTGCCGCAGCAACTGCTTGGTTTGCACCTTTACCACCAGGTGCAGAAGATTTATCGCTCATTTCCATTGTTTCACCAACTAATGGCAAGCGTTCAATGTGCAAAATAGAGTCAACATTTAAACTGCCGAGCACAACTAATTTACTCATAACTATTAATTTCTCCTTATTACATAATCTCCGGACTACTAACATTGCTATGATAACAAAGATAAGTGTTTTTTAAAATAGTGACTTTTTTATAATTTAATTGGCATTTTTAACAATTAAGTAACTCAAATTAGTTAATTTAGTGATACTATTAAAATAGATGTTTTTAGGGGGGTGAAAAATGCTCAAAATACGTTCACATTTCTTAATTTAAAGGAGGCAATACAAAGACATCATTTTTCTTATGTAAATAAACGACGCAGCATTTTATTAATATTAATATTAAGTAACAACATATGCGGGAGGATTAAAAAAAGTGAATTTATACTTAATAGTTAACATTATTGGTATCCTGGTTTTCTTATTAATTGCCTTTTTATTTTCCAAAAAGAAAAAAGCAATTAATTGGAAATCAATCGTTGTTATGCTAGCTTTAAACATTGTTATGGCTTGGTTCTTAACTAGTTTTCCAGTTGGCGTTAACTGTATTAAAGCAGCTGCTAAAGGATTTGATTGGATTGTTAACGTTGCTTACACCGGTATTGCCTTTGCATTACCTAACTGGGTACACGTTAAGAGCATGAATTTCATCACTAGTGCATTACTACCAATTTTAATGATTGTGCCCTTATTCGATATTCTAAACTATATTGGCGTTTTGCCAGTAATCATTAAAGGAATTGGCTGGGTCTTATCGAAGATCACTGGTCAACCTAAATTTGAATCTTTCTATGCGGTGGAAATGATGTTTCTTGGTAATACCGAAGCATTAGCCGTTTCTAGTTTGCAATTAAAACAAATTAATGCCCAACGTAATTTAACTATTGCAATGATGTCAATGAGTTGTGTTACTGCTTCGATATTAGGCTCATACATGAAAATGATGCCTGGACAATTCATTTTAACAGCTGTTCCTATCAATATTATCAACTCAATTATTATTTCATCCATCTTAAATCCAGTTAAAGTTGATCCAAAAGATGACACTATTGTAACTGTCAGCGAAATTGATAACGGTGGTACTGAATCATTAGAAACCACTGGTTCACAAGAAGAAGTTGCTAAGGAAGTTAAAGCTGTTGAAGCTAAAAGCAAAAAAGGTAAACGCGAACCATTCTTTTCATTCTTGGGTGATTCCATTACCGATGCCGGACGCTTAATTTTAATTATCGCGGCAAATGTCATCGCCTTTGTTGCTTTAGCTAACTTAATTGATAAGTTATTACAATTCGTTAACCCGTGGTTAACTTTAGAACATATCTTAGGAATTATTATGTATCCATTTGCTTGGTTACTTGGTTTAGATTCACATCATGCTTTCCAATTTGCACAATATATGGGAACTAAATTAGTAACTAATGAATTTGTAGTGATGGGACAAGTATCACCAATTATTCATTCATTTGCACCTCATTTTAAAGCAATCTTAACGGTATTTTTAACATCATTTGCTAATTTCTCAACGATTGGTATGATTATTGGTGCCTTTAAGAACTTAGTTAATAAAGAAAAAAATAACCTGATTTCTAAAAACGTTGGATATATGTTATTATCAGGTGTCTTAGTTTCATTAATGTCCGCCGGTGTGGTGGGATTATTTGTATGGTAAAAAATAAAGGTGAATCAAAATGAGCAAAAAAAAGATTATTCTAGACCTGGATACAGGAATCGATGACTCATTAGCTTTAGCTTATGTAATTGCTAATCCTGATGCTGATTTAGTAGGTGTTACTAGTGAATATGGCAATGTACATGTTGAACTAGCTGCTGAAAATAGTTTAAAAATTTTAGAATTATTACACCATCCTGAAATTCCTGTTTTTATTGGTGAATCACATGCTTCAACCAAAGATAGTTTTGAAGTATTACCAACTAGTCAACGAATTCATGGGATTAATGGCATTGGTAATATTCAACTACCAACTCCAAAACGGCAACCAGAAAAAACAAGTGCTGCTGATTTTATGGTAGAAGCAGCTCATCAGTATGGTAAGGATTTAATTATTGTTCCAACAGGACCAATGACTAACTTAGCTTTAGCCTTAGAAAAAGAACCCCACTTACCTGACTTAATTGGTGGCGTTACTTTTATGGGTGGTGCATTAACTGTTCCAGGCAATATTACACCAGTTGCTGAAGCTAATATTAATCAAGATCCTGAAGCCGCTAATAAAGTATTTCATAGTCGGTTACCATTAACGATGATTGGCTTAGATGTTACGCATCGAGCAGTTTTAACTAAAGACGACACGGCTATTTGGCGCATGATTGGAACTCCAGCTGCAACTAATTTTGCTGATATGCTTGATTACTATATTGATATTTATTTAGCCAACCAAGCATATGTTGGTGGATGTGCATTACATGATCCCCTTGCTGCCGCTGTTGCTATTGATCCTTCATTCGTAACAACAATTGATCTTGATTTGAAAGTAGATCTTGATGAACCATATCGTGCTCGTACCATTGGTGATGAAATGCGCATTCATAATAAGCCTCATACTAAAGTAGCCGTTAATTTGGATGTGCCTTACTTCATTGGTATTTTTATGAAATATTTAGGCAAATTATTCCAAAATACTAAAGAAAATTAATTAATAATAAAAAAGGCTCCAATTAAATAATTGGAGCCTTTTTTATTATAATCATACATTTTTAATGGTTATTTCTTTTTACTATTTTTAATAACTTTTAAATTATCATAATTAACGACATAACGACCATTTAATTCTTCATACATTTGTTGGGTAATTACATCATTAGGTTTAAACGCAATTAATGCACTGTTATTGTACTTCTTTTCAATAATACCTTCACTATCAGGCAAAGCACTGACGTTAGTAAACTTAACATGATCACCGACATTAAATTTTTTATTACGTTCATCTTCCTTAATTTCAATGCCATTATTAGTTGGAGTTGTTGCCATTAATAATTCCTTCCTTCAACTTATTAAGATACAAAAAGCCGGTTCTTTTAAGGCAATAGAACCGACTTCTTAATTTTTTAATTAATTAAAAAATTAGTCTTCTTTAACAACATTAACTGCTTGCGGGCCGCGATCGCTTTCTTCAACATCAAAAGTTACATCTTGACCTTCTTCAAGAGTTTTATAGCCATCACCTTGAATAGCAGAAAAATGTACAAAGACATCGCTGCCATCTTCACGAGTAATGAAGCCATAACCTTTTTCAGCATTAAACCATTTTACAGTGCCGTGTTCCATAATTGACTCTCCTCCGTCAAAGATTTGCATTTTTGTGGTACCGACTAGGAGGAAAGTACGTACCTTCGAACCATAGCCATAGCCATTCAAAATGTACAAGTGTAGTGTAGCATTTATTACTTTAATTAACAAGCAACTGGCCCATTAATACAATAAAAAAAAGCTGGTTATAAACCAGCCAAAAGTTTTAGTTGCATGCGGGTAAGAAGACTCGAACTTCCATGAGAAAAACTTCTCACAAGATCCTTAATCTTGCGCGTCTACCATTCCGCCATACCCGCGAAAACTGTTATTAATTTTAACAAGGAAATTCTTAAAAGTCAATAGCAGTTTTAATCATAATTAACGCATAATTTTCGTAGACAACGCGTAATTTGCATGTTAGCGGCATCTTGTTGTTTTTCAGCCAGCATAAACTGATCAATATCAATAGTTTGATCATCATGCATACTATCAACCATTTGCTGACAACCGGCTACATAATCACGATAAGCCGTTACTAAAGAATGGTGACTACCCAATAAGCGTGCTGGTGCTACTGCCTTAGTTAACTTGGCTAATTCATTACGGTAATCATTGGTACCATCAATAAAAGCTTGTAAAGTCTTTTGATAAGCAGCGGCAGCCATGTCGGCTTGGTTATCCTTAAGATGTTGTTTTAATGTTTCAAATAAAGGATTTAATTTATTTTGAATAGTTTGCGTATTAGTAATTAACGTATTAATTGCTTGACTGTAACGTAATATTTTTTGTTGTTCTTTACTCATAAAAACTACTCCTTAAAATTGATCAAAAACTGTGTGCGGCATCTGACGCTTATGTTGCGAACGTAAGTATAGGTTTTCCAAATATTGTGCTTGTTTTGTTGGAATTACTTTACCTTCTAAATAATCATCAATCATATCATAACTAATTCCAAGTGCCTTCTCATCAGGATAAGCGGGTTTGTCATCTTCAAGATCAGCGGTTGGAATTTTTTCATATAACCGTCGGGGAGCGTGGAGATACATCAGTAATTGTTTACCTTGCCGCTTATCTAAACGAAATAATGGCATCACATCTGCACCACCATCACCATACTTAGTAAAAAAACCCGTAATATTTTCAGCCGCATGATCAGTTCCAACTACTAGGCCATGATAATGCCCAGCTAAAGCATACTGCACAATCATCCGCATCCGTGCTTTAACATTGCCGCGTTCAAAATCAGATAAAATAACTTTG
>JAHLFS010000011.1 GCA_018883675.1 Candidatus Paralactobacillus gallistercoris
CGTTTATGCAAGTTATCAGCTAAGTGTAATAACTTTTGACGATCGCCTTCTACTAATTTAGCGACAGGAATACCAGTTTGATGACTAATAACTTCAGCAATTTCATTTTCAGTAACTGATTCTTGCACTAGCCAATCGTTATCCTTATCCTTAGCTTCTAATTCAGCTAATTCTTTTTCTAAAGCTGGAATCGTGCCGTGTTGTAAACGAGCGACTTTTTCAAGGTCATATTTGCTTTGCGCATCTTCTAATTCATGCTTAGCTTGATCTAATTCCGCTTTCTTTTCATTAACCTTATTAATACTCTTCTTTTCAGCATCCCAACGGGCTTGTAATTTATTAACTTCTTCTTTAGTATCGGCTAATTGGGCTTTGGTTTCTTCAAGGCGTTTCTTAGATGCTGCGTCAGTCTCTTTAGCTAAGGCATTGTTTTCAATTTGTAATTGCATTAACTTCCGCTTAGCTTCGTCCAATTCAGTTGGCATCGAATTCATTTCCACGTTGATATTCGCACTGGCTTCATCAACTAAATCGATCGCCTTATCTGGTAAATAACGATCCGTGATATAGCGATTAGATAACGTCGCCGCCGCAACTAAGGCATTATCATGAATACGGACACCATGGAAAATTTCAAAGCGTTCTTTTAAGCCCCGTAAGATGCTAATAGTATCAGCAACGGATGGTTCTTGTACCATTACGCGTTGGAAACGCCGTTCTAAGGCTTTATCTTTTTCAATATTTTCCCGGTATTCATCTAGTGTCGTTGCCCCGATTAAGTGTAATTCACCACGGGCTAACATTGGCTTCAACAAGTTACCGGCATCCATACTGCCTTCTGTTTTGCCTGCACCGACAATCGTATGAATTTCATCGATGAATAAGATAATGCGTCCTTCAGCTTTCTTAACTTCTTTTAAGACTGCTTTCAAACGTTCTTCAAATTCACCACGATATTTAGCGCCAGCAACTAATGCTCCCATATCCAAGGAAACAATGGTTTTATCCTTCAAATTATCAGGGACATCATTATGCACAATTCGTTGGGCTAAGCCTTCCACAATCGCGGTTTTACCGACCCCAGGTTCACCAATTAATACCGGATTATTCTTGGTTTTACGTGATAAAATCCGGATAACATTACGAATTTCTTCATCACGACCAATAATCGGATCCATCTTGCCAGAACGCGCTTCTTTAACCAAGTCAGTTCCATATTTTTCAAGTGATTGGTAATTATCCTCTTGGTTTTTTGAAGTTACGCGTTCGCCGCCCCGAATACGATCAATGACTTGTTTTAATTTTTTATCAGTAATACCGTGCTGCGTTAAGTAAACTGTTAATGGCTGATATTGTAATGTCATTAAGCCCAAAATGACGGCTTCCGTTGAAACAAAATCATCACCATATTGTTGACGAATTTGGTCGGCAGCATTTAATACTTGGTATAAGTTTTGGGAGATATTCTGCCCATTATTACCGCCTTCAACAACTGGTAATTTATCTAATTCTTGATCAATAGTTTTTTCAAAATCATTAATATCGACGCCGGCTTCTTGATAAATTTGGCGTCCTAATTCATTTGGTTGGATTAAAAATTTAAATAAATGTGCAACATCAATTTCAGAATGATGCCGTGTTACTGCGATTTGTTGTGCTTCCGCAATAGCATCTTGCACTGCTTGTGTAAATTTTTCTGGATTCATTAATTAACTACCTCTTTATCTTTCGTTACATATATTAATACATTAGTCAAATATGGTCAAACATTTTTTGACATTTTTTATTAAAAAAACAGCAGGACTTAACCTGCTGTTTTAACCCAATTATAAGTCTTGAGGAATTTGCTTTTTCAAAGCAGCAATTTCAGCATCTTTAGCTTTTAACTGCGCTTGTAAATCGGCTGTTTTCGCTTGAACAGCCTTGGCAATGGCTTTATCAGTATCATTTTCCATTTGCGCTACTTTATGTGCTAATTTCTTATGTTCACGCTGTTGCGAAAAATGACTAATTGATGATACTAAGAAAGTAATTAGCGCCCCAATTAATAATGAACCAATAATAACCACCACTAATGGTAATGATAGTTTAGTAAAACCAAATGAAATTGGCACCACATTCATGTTCAAAACAGCAAACAAAACCACCACTAGCACTAATAATAATAAAATAATGACCCGACCTTGCTTTTTCATCAGTTTACTCCTTACTTCTTAAAATTATTTTTATCAAAAGGCACGTTGACAATATCAAAATCATTAACAACTTTAGTATTGGCAAAAATGCGCCGGGCTTGTTTCTGCAAATGGGCAATGCCGCGCCCGATATAACGTGCCGAAATATGAGTTAATAATAATTCTTTAACGTGTGCTTGCTTAGCAATTTCTGCCGCTTCAGCGCTAGTCGTATGATAATACTGATGAGCCATTGGACGATCATCATCAGCAAAAGTGCTTTCGTGAACTAATACATCGGCATTCTTAGCCAAACGAACACAGTTTTCAGTCCGCCGGGTATCACCAATAATCGTTACAATCCGACCTTTTTGCGCTGGACCAACAAAATCTTTACCATCAAGAACCCGACCGTCAGGTAAAGTAACCGTCTTACCAGCCTTTAATTGCCCATAAATTGGCCCCGAGGGAATGTCCATCGCCTTTAATTTAGCAACTAACAATTCACCGGGATGATCTTTTTCGACAACCCGAAAGCCATATGCTGGAATACGGTGATCAACCCGCGCCGTTACTACTTTAAAAGTTTTATCTTCAAAAATCACACCTGACTGTGGTAAATTAACAAACTTTAATTTATACGTTAAATGGCTTTCAGAAATACGTAAGCTCGTGCGCACATATTCTTCAATACCACGCGGACCATAAATAGTTAAAGTTGAATTACCGCCTTGAAAAGACCGACTTGATAATAAGCCTGGTAAACCGAAGATATGGTCACCATGTAAATGCGTAATGAAAATTTTAGTAATTTTACGTGGTTTAATTGCCGTGCGTAAAATTTGTTGCTGGGTACCTTCCCCGGCATCAAACAACCAAATTTCATTACGTTCATCTAATAATTTTAAGGCCACACTCGCCACGTTACGATTACGAGCCGGGACACCCGCCCCCGTTCCTAAAAATTCTAACTCCATTAAAACGAGACTCCTATTTTCCGTTAATACTGTTGTTTATTTTATCTCAATTTGGCGTAAAAAAAAACGTTAAGGACACTAAGTCCCTAACGTTTCAGGTTATTTTTTCGTATCATTAAGAATATTTTTAGCAATATATGCCCCAAATTCTTGCGTGCCATTCGGTTCACGCGGATGAACTTCGTCGCTCCAGAACCAATCCGGATGTGGCGAAGCATAACTATTCCAGTCAAGAATAGTTAAGTTCTTATACTTTTTCGCACTAGCCATTAAGGTAGCATTAACTGAGTTTTGCCATGAACGTGTTGGTACGTGCGTGGTTAACCAGAAAACATGCCGGTGCGGACCAATAATCTTCATTACTTGTGCAACTTGTTCATCCGTAATTGGACCATTAGTTCCCAAGCAAATTAGTACATTTGGCGCTAAATTACCATTGTCAGCTAATTGTTGGAAAAGCGGAATAGCATCGGAAAGCTTACGCCCTTCCTTAGCTTGAATATACATCTTAGGGAATAATTGCTGTAATGATGACGAACCAGCTAATAGCACCGAATCACCAACAGCGGTAATTGGCATATTTTGCGCACGTTGTAAATCAATTTGTGATAAGCCGTATTTTTCATATTCCTTATTAACAGGATGATCCTTCGCTGCTTTAGCTAAGGAACTACTTGCCGACATGCTTAATGAAATACTCATTGATTTATTTTTAGCAGCGCGCTTAGATAAGGCATTAGCACGTTTATTCGCTGCTAATACTTCCGCATTATGCTTTTGATTGGCTTTACTATCCTTATTTAAGGTTTGCGCAAATTTTGAATGTGCCGCCGCATCAGTGCGTTGGGCTGGGGCTTCAATAATTCCACATAAGCCAGCAGTAAATAAGGCCAATAATGCCCAAATACCCCAACGTTTCATCCCCATATCATTATGCAAGGTGAATAATCGTTTAATAAACTGCCGACTGTGATGATAATCAAAGTGGGCCATTGGCTGTTCAATAAAGCGGTATGAAAGTTCACTAATCACCATAATGAGTATAATTTCAATCACTGGATACAAAACCGGATGATTAGCAATATTACGGAACTTATCTTCAAAGAAAATCATTACTGGAAACTGATAAATATAAATCCCGTAACTCCGTTTACCTAACCAACTAAAAATAGGATTAGTTAGCCACTGATTCCAACTAGAACCCGGGTGTGCAACCACCGCAATAACAACGGCTGTAAAAATACTAAATAAGAACATACCACCATGATAAACGAAGAATCCTTCATCATTCATGGTAAAAATCAACCATAACATGCCGACCATGCCCAACAATCCCGCAATGTTCAAAGTATGTTTTACACTACGTGATACTTTTTGTCGTAACCGGGCAGTAGGCCAAATAAAAGCCAAGGCACAACCAATTAAGATTGAAAAAGCACGAGTGCCTGTACCGTAATAAATACGACTTGGATCAGCACCTGGTTGGTATAAAAAGGCCATCCATAATGCTGATAAGGCCGTTAATAAGATAGTAATGTTAAAAATTCGTTTGCGGTTTTTAACAACCATTAAGAAAAACAACATGATAAACGGCCAAATTAAATAAAACTGCCCTTCAATTGATAATGTCCACAAATGCGTAAACGGTGAAGCATTACCAGAAAAACGGTCAAAATATGATTGTCCATGCGCAATTTCCCACCAGTTATACCAGTAAGTTAAATTCGAAAAAACAATCATTTTCAAATTATGCAAAAGATTGCGCTGGAATAACCAGATATATGCACAAGTTGACAATAACATTGTAATTAACGCTGGATATAAGCGTTTCATACGCCGAACAAAAAAGTTTTTCAAATCAAGTTGGTGGGTATTATGCCATTCTCTTAAAAAAGAATCAGTAATTAAATAGCCTGATAGTACTAAGAAAATTGGCACCCCTAAATAACCGCCTTTAAAAACATAGGGATTAAGGTGATATAAAATAACACCGATTACCCCGAGCGCACGTAACCCGTCAAACCCCGTAATATAACGGCGTTTTTGAATATTTGAACGCTTTTTAGTTACTTGTTCATGCATTGCAAATATCAAAACTCCTTATTTAATTTTCAAAAAACAATAACTATTCAACAAATTCAAAACCAAAGTCAAGAATGTAAACCATATCCCCATTCTTCGCACCAGCAGCACGGAGAGCGTCATCAACACCCATACCGCGTAATTGTCGTGCTAAGCGCCGGATACTATCTTCGTGTTCAAGATTACTCATTTGTACAAGCCGTTCAATTTGGTCGCCAGTAATGATAAAGTTACCATCTTCATCACGCGAAATCTTGAATTTCGGTTCATCTGGTTGGTATTCATACTTCTTTGCCGTAACCACTGGTTCATCACTATGAATTGGAAACGCTGGTGTTTTAGCTAATAAGTCAGCCGTAGCGTTCAATAATGGTTGTAAGCCTTGATGAGTCAAACTTGAAATTGGGAAGATTGTTGGAGCGGTAATACCGTGAGCTTGCAAATCTTGTTTAAATTGGGCAAGCCGTTCAGTACTACCTTCCATATCCATCTTCGCAGCCACAATAATTTCAGGTCGTTTCAATAAACTTGGATCATAGTTACGTAATTCATTACGAATTTGTTCATAATCAGTGTAAGGATCACGGCCACTTAATGGCGACATATCAACCAAGTGTAAAATAACCCGGGTACGTTCAATATGCCGTAAGAATTGAATTCCTAAACCAACACCTTGTGAAGCACCTTCAATTAGACCAGGTAAGTCGGCCATTACGAAGTCTCTGCCATCATCGAGTTGTACCATGCCTAGGTTAGGAACTAATGTAGTAAATTGATAAGCTGCGATCTTCGGTTTAGCACTAGTTACTACGGATAATAATGTTGATTTGCCAACAGATGGGAAGCCTACTAAGCCCACATCAGCTAAAATCTTTAATTCTAACTTAACAAACCGGTGTTCGCCGGGTTCACCATTTTCCGCAATTTCCGGAGCATTATTATGAGCCGTAACAAAGTGCATGTTACCACGACCACCGCGACCACCTTTAGCAATTACTAGTGTTTGACCAGGTTTTGTTAAATCGCCTAATAATTCATTAGTATCAGCATCACGCACAATTGTGCCTTCCGGAACTGGTAAAACAGTATCTTCAGCTGATTTACCATACATTTGTTTAATCATCCCGTTACCGCCATTTTGCGCCTTAAAATGCCGATGATAACGAAAGTCCATTAAAGTTCGTAAACCCGGATCAACTTTCAAAATAATGCTACCGCCACGGCCACCATCACCACCAGATGGACCACCAAGTGGCACAAACTTTTCGCGCCGGAAAGCAACCATGCCATCGCCGCCTTTACCAGCTTTAGCTTCGATAAATACTTGATCAACAAACATTGACATAAATAAATATCCCCCTTTCCTAATTTTGATAAATTTTAAAATAATTAAATCTAATTTAGTTACTGTATCATTGTATAATGTTCGTTTAGATTACTGCAACGTTAATTTAATAGTTTTTGCAACTGTAGACGAAATTCCTAAAGCAGTTAATTCATCAACACTTGCTTTTTTAATATTATTAAGTGTTTTGAAGTGTTTTAGTAATTTAATGCGGGTTTTCGGACCTACGCCTTTAATACTTTCTAATTTGGAACTAAGGGTATTCTTACCACGTAATTCCCGATGAAAAGTAATCGCAAAACGATGGACTTCATCTTGAATACGTTGCAATAAATAAAAACCTTGACTTTTATGATCAAGCGGTATTTCATGGGCATCATCACCAAATAATAAAGCCGCCGTTTTATGCTTATCATTTTTAACCATGCCGGCTACCGGAATATGCAAATCAAGTTCATTTTCCAAAACATCCTTAGCCGCATTCATTTCGATGATACCACCATCCATAAGAATTAAATCAGGCATTTTTTCATGTTCTTTTAATAAGCGTAAGTAACGCCGGCGAATAACTTCCCGGGTATTAGCTGCTTCATCAGCACTATTGCCACCTGTATCTTCAGCTAATTTGTATTTACGATACAATTTTTTAACTGGTTGACCGTCAACAAAAGTAACCATGGCGGAAACAGGATTAATACCTTGAATATGCGAA
Organism: Candidatus Paralactobacillus gallistercoris; assembly: GCA_018883675.1. Taxonomy (GTDB): domain Bacteria; phylum Bacillota; class Bacilli; order Lactobacillales; family Lactobacillaceae; genus Paralactobacillus_A; species Paralactobacillus_A gallistercoris. The sequence continues at coordinate 7,291 of JAHLFS010000011.1, forward strand.
TGGTCAAAAGCTTCAATAACATGACCTGCTGGTAAACCCAACGCCGTCATAATTTCGCGCTGCGCCCCAACGGTTTGCCGATCATCTAATTCTAATAAACGAAACTTTTCTTCAAGTACTAAGCGGCTGTTTTTTTGTGCCATTAATAATAATGCACGTTTCGTACCGCGTTGCGGTGTACGCACAGGAACATGTAACGCTTCTTGGAGTAAGTCTTTTTCAATATCAGCCGGCACCAAAATTTCTTTAGGAACCATGTTGCCTTCTTCTTGATAAAACTGTGCAATAAAATCAGTAACGGCTTCACTAGGATCAGTCGCAATCGGAAAAAGGCGCTTTTCACGTTTCATTAACCGGGCTTGCCGAATAAAGAACACTTGAATGGAAAGCCATCCTTTATCAACATAATAGGCAAAAATATCACGTGGCGTATAATCTTTACTGATAATTTTTTGTTTTTCGACAGTAGTTTCAATATAGTGTAACTGGTCGCGTAATTCAGCGGCCCGTTCAAACTCCAACTTGGCTGCTGCTTGTTGCATTTTAGCCACAATTTCTTTTTTAGCATCGGCCACATCACCATTTAAAAAGCGCTTAATTTTTTGAATTTGTTCATCATATTCAGCTTTAGGCACTTTCCGAAAACATGCGCCCAAACACTGACCCATATGATAATACAAGCATGGGCGGTGTTGATAACCATGACAACGTCGTAATGGATAGGTACGCCATAAGAAGTGTAACGTTTCATTAGCAGCATAAACATTAGGATATGGGCCAAAATAATAAGCACCATCATTGCGAATCTTATCAGTAATGACTAATTGCGGGTCGCGTTCATTAGTAATTTTAATATAAGGATAACCATTACCCTTCTTTAACTTGATATTAAAATATGGCTGGTGCTTTTGAATTAAAGTAATTTCTAATAAAAAAGCTTCCTTATCATTTGAAGTAATAATTGTTTCAAAATCAGCAATTTCAGCAACTAATTTAGCCGTTTTACCTTCATGACTACTTTTGAAATAAGAACGAACCCGGTGCTTCAAATTTTTAGCTTTACCAACATAAATAATCCGACCGTGTTTATCCTTCATCATATAACATCCCGGCATATCCGGTAATAATGCTAACTTATGTTCAATCAATGCTGATGCCATTAAATGATCCTCCCTTCTTTAAGAAAAATATTAAAAATGATAACATTAGTTTAAAATTAATTAAAACGAGGTAATAATATGGGTTTAACAATTAAACGTGATACTAGTTTAGAAAAACTTTTTGATAAATTTGCGACATTACCTGACGAAAAAAGCAAAACAGACCAAGCCAAGGCAACTAAAAAAGACACTAATAATAAATAAAAAACACATTCACTAACTATCAAAATGGTTGGTGAATGTGTTTTGCTTTAGTGTAACTTTTTTGATAAGTGTTCAATATTTTGCTTAGCAACCTCATCAAAAGAGATATCAGCCCACTGTGCGATTTGGGATAAATACCACAAAACATCGCCCATTTCTTTAGTTAATTTCTTCTTATCAAGTTTATCAGCATAAAAAGTATATTTCTTAATCATTTCAATGACTTCACCTGATTCACTCGCTAAACCAAGTGCACAATTAGTTAATACTTGCTCATTGCCATATAAAGTGCGATTAGCTAATTTTTGATATTCATTAAACTCCATCTTTGAAACTCCTATCTTATTTGGATTGTTGCAAAATCCAACGCCATACTTCATCTTTACCCTCATGGGTTTGTGAACTAAATAACTGCATGGCTTCATCATTGGTTTGCAAAGTTTGTGCAGCTAAATTGAGGCTTTGTTGCCGTTGATTACGTTTAACTTTATCAACCTTAGTCAATACTGTTAGTAGTGGAATTTGATAATACTGCAAATATTGATGCATCGTAACATCATCATTAGTTGGTTTATGCCGACTATCAACTAATTGAATCGCACCACGTAATTGTTCCCGAGTTTCTAGGTATGACTCAATCATGGCACCAAAACGTTCCCGTTCTTGCTTAGAAACCCGCGCATAGCCATAACCAGGAACATCAACTAACCGTAATTGTTGATTAATTTCATAAAAATTAAGGGTTTGGGTTTTACCGGGTTTACTAGAAGTATGGGCAAAGCCATTTCGTTCGACTAAACAGTTAATTAATGATGACTTGCCAACATTTGAACGACCAACTAAAACAATTTCTGGTAAATTACCGTCTGGAAATTGCCGGGGACTAACAGCACTTACTAATAATTTAACTTGATTAATTTTCATAACATTCTCCATTGCTAAAGAAAGCCTTATTATTCACAAATGCAAATAATCAGGCTTTCTAAAAAGTTTATTATTTATCTGTTTCAGTAGTTTCCTTAGCTGCTTGCTTATCACGTAAGATCAACTTTGGTTCACCTTTACCTTCAACAGCAGCTTTAGTAACGATTACTTTAGCAACATCCGTCCGACTTGGTAATTCAAACATCATATCTTGCATTACATCTTCAATGATTGAACGTAAGCCACGCGCACCAGTGTTGCGGACAATCGCCTTATGAGCAATGGCATGTAAAGCATCGTCATCAAATACCAACTTAATATCATCTAATGATAATAATTTTTGATATTGTTTTACCAAAGCATTCTTTGGTTCAGTTAAGATCCGCACAAGATCATCTTCTGTTAAGCGTTCCAAAGTAGTTAAAATCGGAATACGACCAATAAATTCAGGAATAATACCGAACTTCATCAAGTCTTCAGGAATAACTTGTTGCATAATCGTCTTATTAGGATCAAGTTTATTATTATCAGAATCAGTACCAAAACCAATTGTCTTTTCACCTAAGCGGTTTTTAACAATTTGTTCAATACCATCAAAGGCACCACCAACAATAAACAAGATATTAGTAGTATCAATTTGAATAAATTCTTGTTGCGGATGCTTACGACCACCTTGTGGCGGAACATTAGCGATGGTTCCTTCTAAGATTTTAAGAAGTGCTTGTTGGACCCCTTCACCAGAAACATCACGGGTAATAGAAACATTTTCACTTTTTTTAGCAATCTTGTCGATTTCATCAATGTAAATAATGCCTCGTTGGGCGCGTTCAACATTGTAATCAGCATTTTGCAATAATTTAAGTAAAATGTTTTCAACATCTTCACCAACATAGCCGGCTTCAGTTAATGTAGTCGCGTCAGCAATCGCAAATGGTACATTTAAGATCCGGGCTAAAGTTTGAGCTAAAAAGGTTTTACCAGAACCAGTTGGACCGACTAAAGCAATATTACTCTTTTGTAATTCAGTATCGTCATCATCAGCAACGGCCATTTGGTTAATCCGTTTGTAATGATTGTATACGGCAACTGATAAAGCTTTTTTAGCAGCGGTTTGGCCGATCACGTATTGATCTAAAATTTTCATGATTTCGCGTGGCTTAGGTACATCTAATAATTCCTTAGCAGCGTCATCTTTTAATTCGTCATCAATAATTTGTTTACATAGGTCAATGCATTCATTACAAATATAAACGCCAGGACCAGCAACGATCTTTTTTACTTGATCTTCGGTCTTACCACAAAATGAACAAGTAATTGGACCATTGTTATCAGTATTATCGTACATATCTTCATTCCTCTCCTTGGAACTAAAATACAATAAATATATTATACACCATAATATTATGCTTGGGTTAGCATCAAAAAAGAACTAATTTTCGCGGTAGGCAACCACCGGAAAACTAGTTCTTCTCATCAAAACGATTATTTAATAGCTAATTATTTGTCGCTATCTTTTTTATCGTCTTCAGTCTTTTTAGAACTCTTCTTAGCTTCTTCTTTAGCTGAATCTGTGATTACTTTGATAGCATCACGAATTGCAATATCATGACTTAAGATGTCATTGCTTAATGCAGCCCGTACTTGTGCTTCTTTCATCTTGTATTCGTCAGCTAAATTCTTGATTTCCTTATCAATTTCTTCTTGAGAAGGTTTGATGTTTTCAGCATCAACAATCGCATCAAGAACTAAGTTAGTACGAACATGTTGTTCAGCATTTTCAGCAAAATGCTTTCTTAAATCATCTTCAGTTGTACCAGTGATTTGGAAGTAAAGCTTTGGATTGATGCCTTGACGTTGAATGTTACCTAAGTATTGGTTCATTTCGTCTTGAATTTCCTTATCAATCATTGCTTGTGGAATTTCTTTGATAGTTGCGTTGTTAGTTGCTTCTTCAATAGCAGCATCTTCAACAGCAGCATCAGCAGCTTCATTCTTTTGCTTAGTTAATTCTTCCTTGATCTTCTTCTTTAATTCGTCAAGGGTATCAACATCTTCATCAACGTCTTTAGCAAATTCGTCGTCTAATTTTGGTAATTGCTTTTCACGTACTTCGTGAATCTTAACCTTAAAGACAGCATCTTTGCCAGCGACGTCTTTAGCATGGTAATCTTCTGGGAAAGTTACCTTAACTTCAACTTCATCTCCAGCTTTGTGTCCAATTAATTGATCTTCAAAACCAGGGATAAATGAACCAGAACCTAATTCTAATGAGTAGTTATCAGCTTTACCGCCTTCAAATGGCTTGCCATCAATAGAACCAGCGTAGTCAATTGTTACTGTATCGCCTTTCTTAGCTTTGCCGTCTTCTTTCAAAACTAATTCAGCTTGTTCATTACGTAACTTATCTAATTCAGCATTAACGTCCTTAACTAACACGCGACGATCTTGCTTAGGAACTGTTAAGTTCTTGTATTGACCTAATTCAACTTCTGGTTTAACTGTAACTGTTGCTTTAATTTCCCATGGTTCGTTCTTTTCCATTTTTTCAATGCTAATTTCAGGTTGATCAACAGGTTCAATCTTAGTTTCAGCAACAGCAGCATCATATGCGCCAGGTAATAATAAGTTTAAAGTATCTTCGTATAATGATTCTTCACCATACATCCGATTAAAGATTTGCCGTGTTACTTTACCTTTACGGAAACCAGGTACGTTTAAGTTACGACGTACACGGTTAAAAGCACGGTCTAAGCCTTTTTTAATTTCTTCTTGAGCAATTTCAAAAGTAAGTTCACCTTTATTGGTGTCTTTCTTTTCCCATTTAGCCATAATTTCCCTCCGCTATTGTATGATTTCGTTGCAATAACGCAATATATACTAGTATAGAATATAATATTATTGCTACATTTTCAACGTTTCTCACTGTGTTTTTCATAAAAAAAGACGCTAAAAAGCGTCTTAAAAATTAAAGTAACGATACACTAATTATGCTTGTAAAGCAGCGATCATTTCACGATACATATTATGCATCTTATGCAAAATTTGTTGACCACCACTCGCTAATTGATCATGTCCGGCAAAATCATAAGGATCACGATAAATAACTTTTGTATGGTTAGCACCTTGCGCGATTAATAATACTTTAATTGGTAGTTCAAAAGTAATGTCATCATTTTGTTGCATTAACAATGTGCCTACCTTAGGATTACCAAAAATAATTAAACGGGTAGCTGGAATAGTTAAATTAGCTGTTTGGGCTTCGGCCGCCTGATCGATAATACTAAAAATTTTAAAATGCTTATCATCAACGATAAACTTTTTAACTTTAGCTTGAACATCATCGATATTCATCGGAATTAATTCATTAACCATATACTCTACCTCCATTAAAAAACAAAAAAGAGTAGTGCATATACACTACTCTTTTATTATTCTTTACTATTATTTATTAGTCAAGAATTTCAGTTACCACACCGGCACCAACTGTACGTCCGCCTTCACGAACAGTAAATTTAGTACCTTCTTCAATAGCAACTGGAGCAATCAATTCAACGTCGAATGTTACGTTATCACCAGGCATAACCATTTCTACGCCTTCTGGTAATTCGATAACACCAGTTACGTCAGTTGTGTGGAAGTAGAATTGTGGACGATAGTTTGAGAAGAATGGTGTGTGACGTCCGCCTTCTTCTTTAGTCAATACGTAAACTTGACCTTTGAACTTAGTATGTGTCTTGATTGAACCTGGCTTTGCTAATACTTGGCCACGAACAACTTGGTCACGGTTGATACCACGTAACAATACACCAACGTTATCGCCGGCTTCACCTAAGTCAAGAGTCTTACGGAACATTTCCAAACCTGTAACAGTTGACTTCAAGATGTCTGGTTTCAAACCAACGATTTCTACTTCATCGCCGACTTTAACTGTACCACGGTCGATACGACCTGAAGCAACAGTACCACGACCAGTGATTGTGAATACGTCTTCTACAGGCATTAAGAATGGCTTATCTGTGTCACGTTCTGGTGTTGGGATGTATTCATCGATAACATCAAGTAAGTGCATGATAACCTTTTCTTGTTCTGGGTCGCCTTCAAGGGCCTTCAATGCGGAGCCACGAATTACAGGAACATCATCACCAGGGTAATCATATTCGGATAATAATTCACGTACTTCCATTTCAACTAAGTCGATCAATTCATCATCGTCAACTAAGTCTGTCTTGTTCAAGAACACAACAATGTACTTAACACCAACTTGGCGAGCTAACAAAATGTGTTCACGAGTTTGTGGCATAGGACCATCCGTTGCAGCAACAACTAAGATAGCACCATCCATTTGAGC
>JAHLFS010000012.1 GCA_018883675.1 Candidatus Paralactobacillus gallistercoris
TTTTTTATTAGACAAATAATTTAAAAAATTTGTAGAATTAATAAGTAATTATTAATAATTATTGAGGTATTTACTTATGAAACGATATTCATACGCAGTAATAACGGCAATCGCATTATTAACTCTTAATTTAACTGCTTGTGGTAAACAGACAACATCATCACATGCAACTACTAGTAAACAAAATAGTCATGTAGTTAAGCAGCCAACGGCGTGTTAACCTTTATTTTGAATAATCATAATGATCCAGTACAACTAGTTGCCGTAACTAAGCATGGTCAAGTAATCGGTAAACAACTGGTTAAAATTAACCAACTATCCCAAATTACGGATAATGTTCCTACACCGCAACCGCATAATAACGTAACAACCAATAGCACTAGTAATGTAGTACCAAACAATAAACAAGCAACAACACCAGTTGCTAATTATCAGAACAAGTCAACTACTGTAACTACTAACAGTAACGTTAATAAACAACCAGTTAATAATTCTACAAATAATCAACAGTATACACCACAAGGACATTATCCAATGTGGAAACAAGGTAACGTTTATTATGCCAAATTACCTGATGGAACTGTTATGAGCAAAACTTTTGCAGACGGCAGTGATCCAGGCACTTACGAAGGCGATCCTGAAGTACAACGCGAAACCGATCAAATGCAAGATCAATGGTGTAAAGAACATAATCTAAATAATTAATAAAAAGCTCGGTAAACAAAAAGATCCCATCCTATCTGCATAGGATGAGACCCATTTCACCAAGCTTGTCAGTACTGTTCTCAGTACTGACGTTAACTTTTGTAAACAATTATATTATGACGTTAAATGATTCAAATTGCTATTTATATGCTTAGTGATTTTAAAATTAATCTGAAATGATTTTTAAGTTAAGTAAATAAAAAAAGCTATAAATTAAACCTAAAGCCGTCATCATTGTAACTAATCGCATCAACGTCAATATATGGCATTACTGCTTTAACATCTTGTGCTTGTGCTGCGTTAATGGCGTTATTAATCGCATTGTCTTTCTTGACTTTGAGTAAATTAGCTTGAGCAGCTTTCTTTTGTTCTTTTAATTGCTTTTGTAAATCGGCAATCGTGGCCGTGGCGTCGGCGTTATCCTTTAATTGCCCTTGTAATTCTTTCAGTTGCTTGGCAGTCGTATCAGATTGATCCTTATAGCTGTCGCGTTCAGCCGTTACCGCATCAAGTTGTGTCTGCACATCTTTATAGCCACTGACGTCCTTACCATATTGCGCCATGATTTGATTAACTTGATCCTTATCAAGGCCCATATCTTCTAAAAACTTGCGTTCCATATTTGTTTCCTCCTACGTTTTTTTACGCGTTTTTTTACGTGTAACGAACACGTTAGAGTATAAAAAATAAGCCTTTTATTAACGTGTCATGCTCAGGACACGATTTTGTGCATAAAAATAGCACTAATCGTTTGATTAGTGCTTATTATCCCCAACCCATCACGCCTTCTTGAGGATATTTGTTTCTATCAACATATTTTAATACTGATCTTAATGTTGCTGTTTGATAATGATCAACGGGCTTACCAGTATCAGAAAACGAGTAACTCTTATCATGCTTATTAACAGTTAAATCGCTTGTGGTGCCATCTTCACGATGCAAGCGGTACACCACGTAATCAGGCGTGTTTTTGATTAGTTCAAAAGTTACCATGTTATTTCTCCTTTTTAACTGCTTCTTGATAATTATAAATGGTATTCGTTAATTCGTGAGCACTATGATAATCCATGCCCATATAGTCCATTAACTTACTTTCATACAATTCATGTTGCAACATTAGTTTATCATAATCTTTTAACTTTGGCCCGTTAATCATACGCATTAATGATTTTGCCATATCAATATCAGGATCAAAATATTGAGGTTCTTCGCCTGTATCGATTACATGTTGCTTAGTAAATAAATGATCGTAAATTGTGGTGACGTCCTTCTTACTAAAACCGGTATTTCGGGCAATCGCGTTGACAACATTGGCTTTTTTACGTTGTGAAATTTCTAAATACATGTTTTGTGCTTGTTTTTCTTCTTGTGTATAGGCTTTAAAGTCGACAATGTGCTGACTACGCTTATTAATTGCACCAGAAAAACGCGCCGGCGTTTTATATTGACTAGTATCACCATTAAATGATCTAACTTGTTCACGTTGATAATCACGATATAAGAAGCGATAAGGCTTAATAAATGCACGGATACGTTGTTGCCGGACGGCAATTAGTTGTTTATAATGCGCAATGCCTTTCTCATCGCCTAATTGTTGCGCCATCATTAGTTGTTTTTTCGCTTGTCTGATGGCACGTTCATAAGCGCGTTGTTTTTGTTGAATTTTACCGTTTTTAATGGCTTGTTCAGGGGTTACTAAATCAGCTTGCGGCTTACTAGAAATGCCTTCAAGCCACGGTGAAATAAAATGATGGCAGTTGATACCACGCGCGCCGGCGGGTGTACCATAGCCATGATTATAAATACTGTCGTATTTCGGATTAAAGTGCTCATCTTCAGGCGGTACTAAATTAATGACCTTGTTTTGAATAGGCGCACATGCGGGCCGGCTTGCCGGGTGTTGCGAGTATAAGCCTAAAGTAACGTGATAATCACGCATCGCCCGCATACGGATCTTTTGAAAAGTATCCTGCACAGCACTCTGCACGCATAGCCGTGAATAGCCTTCAAGCGATAGTTTCGCACCAGCACGATTAACTAAGCCCGTTGGCAAGCCGTTATACACCCATGCATAAATATTATCATCAATCGCCCGGCTTAACGGCTTACCATTGGCAGTGACTTGAAAGACAGCGTTTTGCGTAATTTGTTTATAAACATTTGCCGCCGGATTACTTGGCACATTGCGATTAACGAGCCCCATTAAGCCCACATCAATGTTATTTTGAATTAATGTCACTTGTTCATCAATGATTTGCTGGGCGCCACCGCTTATGTATGCCTGGCCCGTTAACTTTACTAATTCGTTACGAATATCAGTATCAATCTGCTCACCGGCAATATTCATTAAACGTTTAACGTCTGCTAAGGCAACATTACGATAATTCAACGCTACATCAACAACATTCTTGGTAAAGTCATTAATTAAGTTATTATGTTGCAATTCCCATTGATAAACAGCATTCGCATCATCAAGATCATTACTTTTGAGGTATTGCGCTAACAGATGAAAAATAGCACTTTCTAAATCGCCATAATGCTTTGTTAACTGCTTAATTAACTTCGTTAAGTCATTTTGACTAATCATGTTTAATCATCTTCTTGGGCGTTTTCCGCGTCGTTATTATCTGTTGGTAGTTCTTTACCTTTTGCACTTTCAACGCCGTTTAACGCCTTAGAAATAGGATCAAGTACCATGTTGTTCGTGTTTGTTTGCTGTTCGCTTTGAATTTCGGTAAGTTCCTTTTCAGCATCTTCAGCACTCATGCCGTAATTACGCATTAAAAATGTTTTCTTACTCATTACACCACCAGCGACAGCCTTTAAATCTTGATCCTGTTGCGTATTAGCGTCAACAAAGACTGAATCATCATGATGAATTGACAAGCCAATGTTATCAAAATCAACATCACTGATTTGGGCTTGATGATTACTAAATAATTGCGCGGTACTGCCCATTTCCAGAATGGCGATACATAAATCATTGATAAACTTATCAAGCATCGTCAGAATGCTTTCCCGTGTTTGGTAAGTCATGCTGTTTTCAGAAACAACTTGCGTTGCTGTCTGCATTGCTGTCGCACTAGTGCTAAATGTACCAGCACTAACACCACAGCCCGCTTCTAATTCGCGTAAATAAAATTGCATAGTTTGATCGTATTCCTGAATACGAATATCCATGTTCAATTCTTGCGGTTTATCGTTATCCATGCCGTTAATAGCGACAAAGGCATCAGTTTCTGTATTGAATTTAGGCCGGTGTAAGTCGTCAAATTCAATGTATTCTGGTGGTACTAAGACTGTCCGTTTACCTGTTTTAATTTCCCAGAGCAAATTATCGTGAACAATACTAATGTTCTTTAGGGTATGTTCATTATTAGGCACAATGCCTAAGCCCAACGGGCTATCTAATACCTTGTTATTACTGCCGGGCATTTTGAAATAAGCAAATAACGGCTTCGTAATGCCTGTGAAAGTGGTGCTTGCTTGCATATCGGGATATAAATCACTCAATGGCACCTGATTACCAACGTTTATAGCATCGTCAGACTTATACAATTCATTAGTAATTACATAATCACCGTTATTTTGCCATTCATGAAACTCTAACAAGGTGTAATAGGTGTTAGTGTCTTGCGTTTCACCCGGCATAATCGTTTTTGAGACAATTACAGCGTCTTGAATACTAGAAATATTTGATTTTAACGGGTAAAACTGTTCCGCGTCGCACCACGCAATTTTAATCTTGTTATTTTCAACGTATGGCCGGGCGGCAAAGCCACCCAAAGCAATCCCTTTTTCAAGATTTTGTTCCAGTAAGTCATTAAACTGATTGTCAACAAAAATACCGTTGATATAATCACCAACGGCATTATCTTGAAAACTATATTCAGCTTGTTTGCCAAACACAATGGAAGCTAAGCGGGCGCTCATGCGTTTAGTCATGTTTAACGAATCAAAAACACGCTCTTTCATATGCGGTGCTTTGCGCGTATCGTCGTTGTCAATGCTTGGCAGATACTTAACTTTTTGCTCATCACCACGATAATAACGTAATGATTTGTGAATAATATCATACATGCGCGGATCAACTTTAACACGCGGATCGTCAGTTACACGCGCTAAGTATTTTGGCAATGCTTATCCCTCCTATTTCATTCCTAAAGTAAAACGCTCGCTTAATATGGCGTATTGTAAGCAGTCAACAGTATGATCATGCACTTTAATCGGGCGTGGTGCATCTGTTTGAATACTCTTTTCGTCCCATTGGTACTGTTTGTGTTCTTCAATAAAAATGTCGGCACTCGGTCGTGCTAAATAAAAAAACTTTCCTGTCGCAAGAAAGTTTTGAACATAGCCAATCATGGCGAATTTATTTGTTTTAGCGACGTGCTTAAAACGCAAGCCGTAGTCTTTCATGTATTCATTATCTAAGGCAAAATCAGCGGTAGCACTATCAGCATACCGGCGGTAATGAGTAAACCCATATCTTTCTTCCTGCTTTTTTTCAAATTTTCGTAAGTCAACAGCAAAATCACTCGCCGCTTTTTTGATACCGTGCTTTGTTGGATCATAATAATACGTATCTAATAGTACTAATTGCCGCGAACTCGTAATACCTAGGCATAAATAAGCCGTTGCTGACACTTCATAGCCAGTGTCGAGACTAAACAAGATCCCACGAAGCGGATCAATCTCATTAATATTACTAATGGCATGAAAGTTATTCATGCTGTAAATATTAGTACCTAAGCCAGTAACTTCACCGAGATATAGCCAACGGTAGTATTCTTCATCATTTTGCTTATAACTATTAATTAACTTGAGTTGTTGTTCAGTGGTAAAGCCTAATTCATCATCTAAATAAGTACTAGTATCAATAAAATAATCACTATCGCCACGTTTTTGTTCAACCCATTCATTGATCCAATGATAACTATTACGTGGTGGATTATACGAATAAAATACTTTTACTTGTTTAGCAAACGGCGATTTATGCCGTAAAAACGTTGGAGTAGCTTGATCAAAAACCTCAGCACTCTTTAGATTAGCTGCTTCTTCAAACCAGACACCAATAATATTAGGAACTGTATTTGACTTTAATTTATATGGATCATTAGCACCATAAAAATAAAACGTTGAGCCTGTACGGCGGTGAACGATTTGTAACGGACTGGTCCTAAACTGAAATTCATCAACACAACCTAGCCATTCCATTGCCATCTCAATTTGACGATAAACACTATCACGTAAATTATTAGTATTCTCACGAATGCAAATTACATTAGCTTGGTGATTATTTTGGATATGTTTTTTCATCATTGTTAGTAACTTAAGACTAATTACTGACGACTTAAACGAACCACGACCACCATTACAAACAATATAAGGTTTATCAGTACGCCACATTTTGTAAAAGTGTGGGTTAACGTTATCGGTTAATTTAATCGATTTTCCCATTAATCCTAATCACCCTCATTTGGAATATCATCAACGATAATTGTTTTATCATTAAGTTTTTCGGGATTAGCAAGCATATTAGCCTTATATTCAGCCAAATCTGCTTCCGCTTTTAATTTACGTAATTGTTCTTTAATCATTGGATCAGTTAATGGATAACGCTTCATAATTTCACGAATGGCAGTAATCCGGGTTTTTAAATCTGCTTCTTTTTGTTTTTCATAAACATCAGTGCCGGTTGATACAAACACCGTTTCTTTAATTTCACCGCGAGCTATACCAGTCAGTAGCTCAAGCGCTTCTTGTGCGTCCATAATTGTCTTTTTGCTAATATGCTTAGAAACGGCGTCAATATAGGATTTAACTGCAGGTTTTTGCAGGTTTTCAGTAGCTATAGAATGCGCTGTTTTAATACTATATCCAGCATTAATTGCCGCTTGCGTAGCATTACCACATTTAACATATTCTTCAGCAAAACGCTTTTGTTTAGTGGTTAATTTTTTCACAACATATCGCCACCTCCAAATATGATTGCCATAACGATTTTCTAATTCTTGATGATACTAATTTATCATGATTTTTCGCCAAAAAATGCACAAATTTGTATACCTAAAATGTACGCTTTTAGCGGTTAGTCAGTATTAATCAAAGCATTAATAACAAATAAAAAAACAACCCATATCATGATATAGGTTGTTGAATAATGCGTTTTTAAGTGTCCTTTTATTTAATACATCGTTTTCAGTATGGTAATAACTTTATTAAGAAAATCATCTGGAACTTTTTCAATAAAGCGATACCCACGTGCGTTAATATCTACCGTACGTTCATGTTGAGTTAATACCACACCCTTTGTTTTTAAACTTTTTGGCAAGGGAATATGCAAAGGAAAATCATTTTTAGTTGAACTAATTGGTACTAATTTAACTAAGTTACGTGTAAATTTAATAAAATCATCATTTGACACGACTAACACTGGTCTTTTTTTACCTTCTTCGTGTCCTTTTACCGGGTTTAAATCTACTAAAATAATATCTCCCTGATGAATCAAGGATAATCACCTCTATCAAATAATTTCTCTACTTTGTTATAAAAGTGAGAAACATTTACCAATCGAATTCATCACCAACTGATTCACCCCAATCAACTTCTCTATTTTTATTTTTTGTGACGGGATGTTGCTGATAGTATTTTTCTAAATCAAAACCATCAAATAACTTTGCTAAATCACTTTTTTGTTGCTTAATAATAATTTCGTCATCTTTTACTTCAACATCTAATTTAGTGCCATCACTTTGATTGATACCAGCTTTCTTTAAAATGGCTACTGGTAACCGAATACCTTGAGAGTTTCCCCATTTACTGATTGATAATTGCATGATATTAACACCTCTCACATCGCTTAACTTTACCGGTAGTATATACTATGTTTATACTTTTGTAAATAAAAAAGCGAGCTATATTAGCCCACTTTCTAAATTAAATACCCGTAATTCAATGCCATTAAAATGATAGTTGTCAGCAAATTTCATCAACGCCTTGTCATAAATACGATAAAAGGTGCGTCGTGATAAATACATATCGCTAATTAATTCTTTCTTGGTTTTGCGTACTTTCTCATTGCAGAGATACAAATAATAAACAATCATCTGTTCTTCATGATCTAAATATGTACCTACTACCCTTTGAATAGCGGTTAACTCTTCCTTTTTAGCTAAATACACCGCCATACGTTGCTCTTGAGTATTTTGATATGTAACTGCACGTGGCATACCGTTTAATTTTGGACTACTAATTATCGCCGGATTAAGCATTTTCGCAATTTGTAGCGTTTGTTGATAACTATTTAAAACTTCAATCACATTGCTCTATTTTGAGAAATGAAATTCATTAGTAATATCAGTTTGCATTTATGATTTAAATTAGCTCAAAAGTTACGCATCGATTTAATTGCCATGTGTTCTTTATAGTTCATTCATAATTCACTTCCTTTCAACATTTACTGACTTAAAATAGTCTTTAAATTATTATTAAAGTATAATTGATAAATTTATTTGTTGTATTTAATTAACTTGTATTTTACACATTATATAGTTTAAAGACCATTCATCAACAATAAAATAGTCAAAAAACTATTTTCGCTTTAAAAAAGGAAAATTGATTATGGGTATAGCTGACAGAATTAAAGAACTAGTTTCTCAGAAGCACATAACTTTAGCTGAATTAGAAAGAAAAGTAAACATTTCAAATGGACAAATTAGAAAATGGAATGATAGATCCCCTAAAGTTGACAATTTAGAAAAGGTTGCGAAGTATTTCAACGTTTCCGTTGACTACCTGCTGGGAAGAACCGATGACAAGCACCTTTCTAAGAAAGAACAAGATGAGAAAGACTTACAAGAATTTTTAAAGGACAACATGGAGCACGGCATGACCTACGCTGATCATGCACTGACCGCTGAGGAGGAAGGAACGCTTGAAAGTGGCACTCACCCAGATCTTCTGGAAGTACCATAAGAAGTATTAGGAAGATGTAAAAATGAATAAAGCTTGGAGAAATAGACCAACTAAAATAGATGAAGTTGATAAAAAGATTAATTATATTATTGCAATGGATGAAAGCGGAACTCCTACATTAAAAGGTATTCAAAGAAAAATAAAAAATAATGAACAAATGCAAGATAATGATCGCTTTTTCACTTTATCCGCTTGCGCTTTTAATGTTAATAATTTTTATAACGCTAAAGATGAAGTAATGAAAATAAAAAACAAATATTGGCCTGATGGAAAATATCAAAATGCTAGAGTTTGTTTTCATGCTACAGAAATTAAAAGACATAATAGAAATACTTCTTTTGACTTGCCAAATGACACTTATAATTTGTTAGTAAATGATATTAAAGAATTACTTCATTGTGCACCAATGAAAATATTTTCTGCTACAATAGATAAATACAAACATGTGGAGAAATATGCCTTTGAATATAGTAATCCTAAAATTAAACCATATTATCCTTATGATTTGTGCGTCAAATTTTTGCTAGAACGTCTTATGATGTTTTTAAAACCACGGGAAACATGTGTAATTATTTTAGAAGCTAGAGGGAAAAAAGAAGATAAAGAATTACTTTATAAAATCAAAGACATTATCGATCATGGAAGTGGTTATTTAGACTCTTCACGTTTTAATAAAATACAAGGTGTTTATTTTAATCCTAAATGGAATAATTCAAATAAAGAAAAATCATATTGGGAATTAGAATTAGCAGATTTATGCTGTTTTGCAATAAATCATCACTTTTTTAATCCTAATAACATAGAAAGTACTTTTATTAATATTGAGCCAAAACTATATGAATATCCTAATTACATGGGAAAAGGATTGAAATTTTTCCCTAAATAAAAAAGGACCTAAAAGGTCCTTTCCGATCGCATTACCGCAATCCCCAGAGAATATTGTTCTCATTTATATTGTTAATTAAATAAGCAAGTTTGTCAATAATAAACTAGAAGGTATTATCTTGGAAACTTTGAAAAGTTAAAGTATATTACTAACTATTCATTATTTTAAATAGTAATTAAGTTATTAAAGAAACAAAAACATATAAATACTTAAGCGCCCTAGTGGCGCTATTTTTGTAAAGAGAATAATATGGCATCAATTTTTAAAACTAGTAAAGGATTATGGGCTTATCGCATTCACAAAATTATTAATGGCAAAGAAGTAAGCAAATATAAAACCGGTTTTAAGAGTAAAAACGAAGCAAAAAACAGTGCGGTCATGATGGAGAATAGTATTCTCAAAGGTGCACAAGTTAATAATAATATTAGCTTTGCTAATTATTACTACCGCTGGTTTTGTGATACAAAGAAAGGACAATACACTGTTAAAAGCGAAAACGCATATTTAAATGTTTATCATCGTATTGTTAATTACTTTGGCAGTAAGCCTTTAAACAAGATTACTCATCGTGAGTATCAAGCCTTTATCAATGAATATTCAAAAGATCATGCTAAAGAAACCGTAAGAAAGTTAAATAGTTTTTGTCATGCCATGGTTATGGAAGCTATTAATGAAAAAATTATTTACACTGATTTTGTTTATGGTACTAAAAACAATGGTAACGATGGCAAGCGTGATAGCTTAAAATACTTAAATGAACAAGATTTTATTAATCTGAAACAAGTAGCTTTAAAACAAGCATCATTCAAACATATTAGTGATTACATGATTTTAGTGGCTTGCTACACAGGATTACGTTATGAAGAAGTATGTGGTTTAACATGGCAAGCAATTGATTTTAAAAATAAAATTCTAAGCGTTGAGCGTGCTTATGATTATGCTATTAGTAAGCAATTCATCAAGTTAAAAGCCGCATCAAGCAACCGTAAAATTGCTATTCCTGATGAACTGATTACTATTTTAAAAAAATTACGGCGTGAACAAAGTGAATACTACTTACAGCATAACTACCGCGATGATATGAACTTACTATTTAGGAGTATTTATAATCACCTTGCCGTGCCAACTAATGCAGCCGCTAATAAAGAATTACGCAAGTTACAAGATGAAATTCATATTCCTAAGGCTAATCAAATAACCTTCCATGGTTTAAGACATACTCATGCTAGTTATTTAATTAGCCATAACATTCCCATTAGTTATGTATCCAAACGTTTAGGCCATAAAGATATTAGTATTACTTTGAAAGTTTACACGCACCTTTTAAATGAAGTAGAACAGCGCAATGCACAACAAGCAATGCTGTTATTAAACGAATTGTGAAATTACACAAGAATTACACAGAGTTCAACAATTACCTGTAAATGAAAAAATGCTAATAAAATAAAAAAGCACCTTGCAAACGTTGATTTATCAACATTCACAAAGTGTTTTTAAAATACTCAACAATTACCTGCAAGTATACACAACGGAGAGTGAGGGATTCGAACCCTCGATACAGGTTATACCCGTATACATGATTTCCAATCATGCTCCTTCGGCCTCTCGGACAACTCTCCACATAAAAAAACTCCGGCTGTCAGGCTCGAACTGACGACAACCTGATTAACAGTCAGGTGCTCTACCAACTGAGCTAAGCCGGAATGAAATGCGTGGCGACTTCCTACCCTTGCAGGCGGTTACCCACCAACTACTCTCG
>JAHLFS010000013.1 GCA_018883675.1 Candidatus Paralactobacillus gallistercoris
AACCAATTCGTTGTTAATAACGGCGTATTATTAACAATCCATTGCGCAATGGTTGAATGCTGGTATTCAACAAAAAACCAACCATGCGGAAATAATAAAAATAAATTTAAAACAATTAAAATAATAATATAAACTAACAAAACGCCAACGACTGCCCCTGCTAATTCATTAGCTTGTTTAATAATGGGAATTTTAGCGATTTTACTTAATAACTTCACTAATTTTTTTACTAACCAACCTCCCACAATTCCAATTAATAAGAATGCTAAAATATGCATTCCTGTCATAAAATTAGGCGAATAATTATGCGTGAATGTCAAAATAATATTACCTAACAAATTACCAATTACTTGGTAGTATGTTCGGGCAAATAACAATAACAGTGCATAGCCAATGACATACATTATTTCGGTAATTAACCCATGACGCCAACCATGACGCCAAGCTATAAATAAAAGTAATAAAATAACTAATGACAAAATCATTTTTAATATTCCTTTACGTACATGATGATGTTAGTTGCAAAATTAATTATATCTTTAATTTAAGATCCATACTCAAAGTTTATTAGTATTTTAATAACAATTAGAGTAAAATGTATTTTTAGATAACTTTAAAATAGAGTGAGGTTTTTATAATTATGGCAAACACACGATTAACTATTGTGGTTCCATGTTATAACGAAGAAGAAGTTCTTCCAAAAAGTTCTGTTGTATTATCCGATATTTTACATGAAATGATGGATAAAGGCCAAATTGCTACTGATAGTCAAATTTTATTCGTTGATGATGGTAGTAAGGACCGTACTTGGAAAATTATTCGCGAATTAGAAGAAAAAGATCATTGCTTTAGTGGTTTACGTTTTAGTCGTAATTTTGGTCATCAAAATGCTTTAGTAGCTGGTATGACCACTGCTTACAAATATTCTGATGCCGTAATTACGATTGATTCCGACTTACAAGATGACCCACACTTAATTCCAGAAATGGTTGCTAAATATCAAGAAGGCTATGATGTTGTCTTTGCTGTCCGCAATGACCGTAGCACTGACTCAGCTTTCAAACGTAACACCGCCGAATTGTTCTATAAGATCATGGGCAAATTAGGCGTTGATATGGTCCCTGATCATGCTGATTACCGCTTATTAAGTCATCGGGCCTTGGGTGAATTATTAAAATTCTCCGAACATGATCCTTTCTTACGTGGTTTAGTCCCACAAGTTGGCTTCCCCGCAACCAAGTTATATTACAAGCGGGCACCACGGGCTGCTGGTGAATCTAAGTATCCTTTAAAGAAAATGGTTAAATTTGCTCTTGATGGGATTACTTCTAATTCAGTTACCCCATTAAAAGCATTAGCTGTTGTTGGCGCTGGTGTCACTGCAATTGGTGGTATTATCGGCATTGTTGATTTAATTAAGTTGTGCTTAGGCTTTAATGAAACATTACTAAATGGTGTTATGGTATCATTATGGATCTTAGGCGGCATTAACTTAATGGGCTTAGGTGTTGTCGGCACTTACGTTGGCAAGGTCTTCACCGAATCTAAGAACCGGCCACGTTATATCATCCAAGAAGATGATTACACTCCACAATTTAACCAAAATAATAAGAATTAACTCCGTTCAATAGGTAAATAAAGATGTTAACAAAGATTAGACAAGGTTTTGCGTGGCTAATAGCCGCGCTTTTATTAGTTGCGCTGGTTTTGGCAACAGCACAACCAGTAGATTACTTAATCATGCGCCATTGGTTTTTACCAGTGGTAATGATTTTAGTAGTAGCATTGTTTTTAATGATCATCGCTAAAGTACAACAATTATTTAAGAAAATGAACGCCAAGCAACGCCGAATTTATTGGCTGGTCATGATTGCTTTAATTATCATTACCCAGTTAGTGGTTCTTTTTAATTTTGTACCTTACGGTGAAGCTGACTCATTCTTTGTCCGTAAACAAGCATTCGCATTAGCAACGGGCAGTCGGCACTGGAATCCATATTTTTATACATATACTAATAACCTTAACTACACTATTTTTGATAGTTGGTTAATTAAACTAGGGCAATTACTGGGAATGAAGTATCCGTGGATCTTTATTAATTGCCTCCAATTTATATGGATTGATCTTGGCTTATGGGCTGGTGCCGTTATTCTTAAATACTGGCACAAACCGATTGCTAAGTTATGGTTGCCATTTATTTGGCTAATTTATACACCATTATATTGCTACGGTTTAGTTAACTATACGGACGTATGGGTTTTACCAGTACCATTTATGGCAATGGCTTTAGAATTAATTTGGCGTAAACAAACTGGTAAAAAACGTTTTGGCGCCGCACTTGCCCTTATTTTGGTTGTAACTTTTGCGTTCATGATGAAGGCAAATATGATTATCTTGGCGATTGCCTTAATTATGAGTTTATTTTTCGATCCTATTAAAGCACCAAAACGCTGGTTACGTACTGGTGGATTAACCGTTGCGTTGCTAATAGTAATGGCATTATCAATTCCTTTAGGACATCGCTTGGCTTATCACTATGGCTTTAATAAAGATAACCAAGCCGCATTACCAGCCACTAGTTGGATTTATATGAGTTTAAATCCCCAAACAAATGGGCTTTATAATTCTGGTGATGCTTATACCCAAATGAATTTACCAGACGTTAAAGCACGACAAATTGCCGAAAAAAACGGCATCAAGCAACGAATTGCCCAAAAAGGAGTACGCGGTATGAGTGCGTTATGGCGTCGTAAAGCACGGGTCTTTCTTGCTAATGGTGATGTTGATTGCATGCGACTAACATCACAATGGCAAAAAGCACCGCACTGGTTCCGGGCACACATTAGTGGTATTCAATATTGGATTGGTAATTTACTCCAATTCTTATATTTAGCTAGTTTAATTGGGGCCTTAATGTTATTTATTCCTCGACAAAAAGCACAAAAGCCATGGCATTACTTAACGTTAGGGTTATTCATCATCGGCTTATCAATCTTTCATATTTGTCTTTGGGAAGTCGAAGAACGTTATGCCTTACCAATCATGCTTCCGATTTTATTGTTCGGAATGATTGGTTGGGGACGATTACCACAACTTACCTTTAGTCGCCATTTCCAAAAAATGGGATCAATTGTGGTTATTCCGGTATTATTAGGCGTAATTTATTACAGTGAAGTCAACCAATTAACACGACCATCAACTCAATATGTTAATACCAATATTCAATCACGTGGCTTATACTATCAACCGTGCGCGATTGAAATTAAACCGGGGCAAACTATTACTAGTCAAATTAAGATTCCTACTAAGACTAACCAATTAAATCTTATTCCGGTTAATGCGCAACAGTACCAGTTATACCAAGCAACACAAAAACCAATGGACTGGACTACGCCAGCCAATTATACTGGCGGTTTAGTTAACGTTACGGTTAAACAAGGTAATAACACGTTAGCTTATTTAAATAATGTTAACCCGGTTGCTACGGAAAATATCAACTTTAAAAATAACGTTTCGTCAGGTGTTATCACCGTAAACATTCAAAACGTTGGTTTTGAAAATGTCTACTTCGGGACAGGTAAATCAAATTATCCAATTGCTTATGCACCGATTAATGGTTATAAAGATACTTACTTACGCTTCCAAACCAGATACTTGTACACTGGTTCCGTTATTTCATCAGTACCACTTAAGCTATTTACAGTTGGATATGCCATCTGTGCTTATGCAATCTTATGGACAAGCACGCTTGATCCAAATGATCCTAAAAAGCAATTAAATAACATTAGCTGGCACCCTACTGTTACTGATTAATAAATAATAAAAACGCAGTTAAACTATAAAAGTTTAACTGCGTTTTTTATTTTTAAGTTAGTTATTAACATGTGCCAATAATTCACTTAAAGTATATTCAAACTTATGGGTCTTGTGGTAACGCTTAATAATCTTCAAACAATTCTCATTTTGATTAAATGTTGCGAACCCTTCAGCGTAGTTAATATAAGTTTCAATTTGATCCTTATAACGCTCTTTATCAATATGATATAAGTTATATGCCATTGAATAGTAAGCATATTCAATAGATGGAATTGGATGGGCATTAGCTAAGCGTTGTAATGACTTAGAAATTAATTGGTTACTGTAACGATAATCATCATACTTAGCATAAAATTCAGCAACATGCCGAATGATTGATAACACACCATTTAAGTCATCTGTTGTTTTCAATGGCAAGTCAGTAATCATTGCATAAGCTTTATCAAAATAATACTTCGCTTTGTTCTTATCGTCCTTACTTTCGTAAACCAAGCCTAAGCCGTTTAATGATAAGGCTTCAATTAAAAAGTTCGTATCATCATCAATTAAATCATGATTTTGTAATACCAAATTGAATTCAAATTGGGCATCATCCATATTATGATCATAGTTAAAAGCAATCATGCCGGCGTCATAATGATACATTGGCAACCGTTCTGATTTTAACTTTTTAACATTAATTTTTCTGAAAATACGTTTAGCTTCTTTATAATTCATCGCATTCATATTGCGATTTACTTGGTTAAACTGTTCAGAAATTGAATCATCAATTGGATCTGTAAATTCAGACAAAACTTGGTTAGGTGTTAAATGTAGACGCATGCAGATTTTAATTAAAATATCTACTAATGGTGGAATATTTTTATTTTCCATCTTACTGATAGTAGCTTGTGTGCAAATTCCCTTCGCTAACTCAGCTTGTGAATATCCTAATTTTTTACGACGCTCCATAATAACATGACCTAATAGCATAATTATTTCACCCCGATTAAAAAGTATCACATTAAATTTGTATAATTACATATTTATTATTATATAATATTTTTTTTGATAAAAACAACCACTTATGTTAATCATTAGTATTAGCTTACTTTTAATA
>JAHLFS010000014.1 GCA_018883675.1 Candidatus Paralactobacillus gallistercoris
AACAGCGACTGAACTACGCCATAATTGGTAAGCAGTCCAGACACAGACAATAACAATTAAATATTCTAAAATGCCAAATGATAAGTTCTTCACGAATTTAGTAGCAATGAAAACACCAACTAAGCCGCCAAATAAGAAACCGTAAATTCCTTTCAACGAATAACGACCATTATGAATGAAATTCAGACTAACAATTGGCATGAGTAAGGCGCAAGAAAGCATCATAATTGGAAATGCTGCAATTGGTTTAAGGCCTAGAAAATATACTAATACCATGCATGGCGCGTACATCCCAACACCAGCTGACATTAACATTCCTAAAACAAAATTACCAATTACCCCAATTACTAATGGCCAACCGTGCAAGCCGTTGGCATTATTATGTGCAGCTAACAATGATACCCAACCAAACTTATTAGCTAACATTAATAATGATGTGATAATTAAAGCCACTGCCATAAAACGTTGAATTAAACTTGTTTCTAAACGCACAACTACTTCACTACCAATTAACGCTCCAATTACTGCAGCAATAACCATCGGAATTAATGTTGTCATTTGGACATGTACTGCCGTAACAAAAATTAACGCTTCAATCATCGTGGGGATACTATGGACCATATTTAATGTTCCCGGTAAATCACGGTCATCGTCAAGATAATGCGTTAATTGATACAAAGCTGGCGTGGTTTCAAAACTACCAATCCCTAATGTATCAAGAAAATCAGTAATTAAGCCAATTACCATTCCCGTTAAATTATTTTTCCATCCTAAGCCTTGCTTTTTTTTAATTGCTTTAGTGAAAATAACACCAGCTAAGAAAACAATGCCTATTAGTAAAACAGCAATAATAATTTTAATCATAACAATCCCATCACATATATTATTTTAATAAATAAAAAAGGACCGTTTATATAAAAACAGCCCTTTCTCATTTCATCAATTAAAACCGTTATTTATTATACATAGTTTTAATTGTTTGTAAACATCAAATTAAGCATTAAATGCATCTGTTAAAGGTGGCACAACTTGTTTCTTCCGTGAAACAACACCAGGTAATGCCATCCGGTTATTTTCAAGCTTTTTACCAAAGGCTTTTTCAACAACATCAGTATGACTACCAATTACAAGTAATTCAGTATCACTGTTCAAAACATTAGTTACCATGACTACAAACAAGTCATAACCTTCAGTATGCATTTCATCTTTCATTGCTGCTTCAATATCAGCTTGCCGTGCAAAAACATCGTCCAAATCAACAGTATTGATTTGATCGATACGTACATTGACACCATTCATTGTAAAGCTCTTAGCATCGCCATCGATTAAATCTTTATCAGAACGTGCAGCAATGTTAGTACCAGCTTTTAACATTTTAATGCCATAATCATTGTAATCAACACCAGCAATTTTAACTAATTCTTCAACAGCGGCTTTATCATCATCAGTAGTAGTTGGTGATTTTAACAATAATGTGTCAGAAATGATAGCTGATAACATTAAACCAGCAATGTTCTTAGGAATAGCAACATTTTTTTCATGATACATTTTTGTCAAAATGGTACTTGAGCAACCAACTGGTTCAGCCCGATAGTATAATGGCTTTTCAGTATTAAAATCATGAATACGATGATGATCAACCACGTTAGTTACTTGAACTTGATTCAAATCACTAACACTTTGTTGTGGTTCATTATGGTCAACCAACATTACTTGATCAACTTCTGGTTTAGCAGCGGTAATTACACGTAATGGTTTAGTATCAAAATAATCTAAAGCAAATTTAGTTTCAGCATTTGGTTCGCCCAATGCAACGGCTTCAACATCAACACCGTCTTGTTGACGTAAGTATGCTAATGAAATTGCTGCAGCAATTGTATCTGTATCTGGATTTTGATGTCCAAAAACAAGTTGTTTACTCATGTTATGGGACTTCCTTTCAATTAACTATCGTTAATATTTTAGCAGGATCACTTTACTTTAGTAAAGTTAAAATTCTTCATATAAGCGGGTATTATAGTCTTTAACTGTCAAATACTTATCGAATGCTTGCATGAAACTACTAATCCGTGGAATAGTAATTTTATCCTTACGATAAACAAATGATAACTCAAAATTAATTGCTGGTGTAAACGGCAAGGCTTCAAGATCAATCGAATCACGATGTGAGCAATAAAAACTAGCTGGTAAGGCGGTATCAACGTTAGATTGTTTAGCAAAACGAATTAATTGAAATGGCGTTGAAAAACTAGCTGCACTCTTAGGCAAATCAACCATTTGATTACGAAAGGCTTCTTCAATTAATTGTTCTAGATAATAACCTTTGGGATAAGTAACCCATGGATTAGCTAATGCTTCTTTAAAAGTAATACTTGTGCGGTTAGTATGGGCGTGATGCAAAAATAATAGTGACTCATCATTAATTTTTTTAGAAGCATATGGATGCCAGTTCTTAATATTTTCATCAGGCAAATACATAATGGCCAAATCAATTTGGTTATTTTCTAAACTATCCCAGATTTCTTTACGTGAAAACATGTATAAACTAACTTCAACATTAGGATGTAAATTATAGTAATGCGAAATGAAATTACCAATTACCGAACTATCAATTGACGATAACATACCGATGGTGATTTTACCGCGATCAGCACTGGAATCTTGCTGAATAGCATCAGTTGCTTCATTTAGTAGACTATAAATTTGCTTAACTGTTACTAACATTGTTTTGCCAGCTTCAGAAAGATGTAATTTTTTACCTACTGAATAAAACAATTGCGCGCCGACCGCATGCTCTAATTTTTTAATTTGTTGTGTTAATGCCGGTTGCGTAATACCAAGTAGTTGTGCTGCTTGGGTATAGTTCATTGTTTCAGTTAATTGTAAAAAATAACTTAATGTTTTTGAAGAAAAAATTTGATCCTGTTTTGTCATTTGTTCCTCACTAATTTCGTGATGCTTTAATATCGTAATATGATATTAAATTAATATATATCATTACTAAATTCATTTATCAAGTAGTATTAACAACAACATCTTTAATTTGTTCAATTAATCACTATGATTATAACAACATTGTCGCATAAATTATTGTTTGATAAAATAAAACTTATTATAAAATGAAAAAATTTTAAAAAATAGCTGTGTCTATAAATAAATAGACACAGCTATTTTTTATTCTTCAGGTTGTTCTTTTGCAACTAACCATACCTGTTGTGGTTGACCATCTTGTTCAGTATCCAATACAAAAGTACCATTTGAATAACGTTCACTAAGATTATAATCAGCTGGATTAATTGCTAGTAATCGTGCCTGTTGTGTTTGAATCATTATTAAATTATGCTCACCATGTAATATTACGGCAGCAATCACCCGGTGTGGTTTATTCTTTAGTTCGCGTAAACTTACTACTCCACGTAAAGCACGACTAGTTACAGGAATTTCGGTAACATTCATTTGTTTGAAAGCGCCTCTTTGGGTAATAATTCCAAGCCGATCGGTATCGCAAGCACTTAATAATTGACTAGCAACTTCGTCATCATTTTTCAAATTAATCAACTTAACGCCGTGTGATTTAGCGCCAATAACCGGTACTTCACTAAGAGCAAAGCGTAAACTGTAACCATGTTTAGTAATGGCTAATACTTTTTGTTGTGATAATTGTTCTGCCGGTACGAAACTAGCATTAATGACAACTTCATTATCTTTTAATAACTTCATAATTTGCGTAGCTTTGGAACGATATGTGCGCCATGGTTGGACATTAGCTAATGAAGTTTGTTTAATATAACCTAAATTAGTAGCTAAAACGAAGTTCCCAGCTGTTTTCAAATCTTGAAACGAAAAAGCAGCTAAAACAACTTCATCATTAGCTAGTCCAATTGTTTGTGATAAATGTTCACCGGTATCTTTCCACTTTACTTCACTAATTTCATAAACAGGACGATAAATTAAATGACCCTTATTAGTAACTAGATAAAGATGATCAAGGGTTTGTAGTTGACCTTGAAAAACAATGTGATCATTTTCACGTAGATTGTCTTTCTCAGCTGAAGCTTGATATGAACGCAAACTGCTACGTTTCATATATCCTTCATGTGTTACCTGTACCATAACGGTTTCGTTAGTAACCATTACACTGGTATCAATGTGTAAACTTGCAACCTTATCTTCAATTTTAGTTAACCGTGGCGTAGCATATGTTGTTTTAATTGCTTGTAATTCCGTTTTAATAACTTGATTTAAGGCTTGATTATCATCAAGGATATGATGATAATTTGCAATTTTTTGATCTAGTTCAGCGGATTCTTGTTGTAATGCCGTAATGTCAGCATTAGTTAATCGGTATAACTGTAAATTAACAATTGATTCAGCTTGTTGTTCAGTAAAACCGTATGTCTTTACTAAATTAACTTTAGCTTCTTTTTTATTGTTACTACTACGAATGGTCTTAATTACCTGGTCAAGAATTGATAAAGCCTTAATTAATCCAGCAACAATATGTTGCCGTTCTTGTGCTTTTTGAAGATCAAATGTCGTTCGTTTAGTAATAACATCCCGCCGGTGTGCTAGATAAGCCTGTAATATTGGCAGTAAACCCATTTGTTTGGGTTGCATATCAGCAATAGCCACCATATTAAAGTTATAACTAACTTGTAATTCGGTATTTTTGAATAGGTAATCTAAAATGCCATTAGCGTTAGCGTCACGTTTCAAATCGATAGCAATTGATAAGCCGAAGCGATCACTTTCATCACGTACTTCAGCAATCCCATCGACTTTTTTCAACATTCGTAATTCATCAATTTTCTTAACTAACAACGCTTTATTAACTTCATATGGTAATTCAGTAATAATAATTTGTTGACGATGTCCTCGTAAATCTTTGATTTGTGTTTTAGCACGTAAAACGACTTTACCACGACCAGTCTGATATGCTTCTTTAATGCCATCACGACCTTGTAAAATACCACCAGTTGGGAAATCAGGACCTTTAATAAATTTGGTGATATCTGCAAGTGTTGCATCAGGGTGATCAATTAAATAAATAGTACCATCAATTACTTCACCAAGATTATGTGGCGGAATTTCAGTAGCATAACCAGCCGAAATGCCAGTTGCCCCATTAACTAATAAATTAGGAAAAGCTGATGGCAAAACAGTTGGTTCTTCTTCAGTATCATCAAAGTTAAGCACCATTTTAACGGTTTTTTTATCAATATCAGCCAACAATTCACCAGCAATTTTGCTTAAACGTGCTTCTGTATAACGCATTGCAGCCGGTGGATCACCATCCATTGACCCATTATTCCCGTGCATTTCAATTAATGGTTCACGTAATTTCCAATTTTGACTAAGGCGAACCATCGCATCATAGATAGAGCTATCACCATGGGGATGAAAATTACCCATAACATTACCAACTGACTTGGCCGACTTACGAAATGGCTTGTTATAAGTATTGCCATCAATCATCATGGCATAAAGAATGCGCCGTTGCACTGGTTTTAAACCATCACGAACGTCAGGCAACGCCCGTTCTTGAATGATGTATTTTGAATAACGACCAAAACGATCACCCATTACTTCTTCAAGTGATAATTCTTGAATATTGTTTTTGATTTTTGGCAATTAATATCACTCGCCTTTCTTAGTTTGTTGATTAATTAATTCTACGCCGACTGATTCAACACGATGATTATCTGTCTTCGTTTCTAAAATACTACCGTCGTCAGCCATGGTAAATTTAACATTTTTTTCGATCCATTCGCGCCGTGGCGCTACTTTATCGCCCATTAACGTAGTTACCCGTCGTTCTGCTAAAGCAGCATCATCAATGCGTACCCGAATTAACGTTCTAGTTTCTGGGTTCATCGTCGTTTCCCATAATTGGTCAGCGTTCATTTCGCCTAACCCCTTAAATCGTTGTAAGGTGAACCCTTTACCAAATGCTTTGGTTTCTGCTGCTAATTCTTCATCAGTCCATGCATAAGCAACTTTGGTTTTAGCACCACTACCTTTTTGCAATTTATATAGTGGCGGTAAGGCAATATAAACTTTACCGGCTTCAATTAAGGGACGCATATAACGATAAAAGAATGTTAATAACAAAATTTGAATATGAGCACCATCGGTATCAGCATCAGTCATGATAATGATTTTATCGTAATTACTGTCTTCAACTTTAAAATCAGCACCAACGCCAGCCCCAACAGTGTAAATAATGGTATTAATTTCTTCGTTTTTAGTAATTTCTTCTAATTTAGCTTTTTGCGTGTTTAAAACTTTACCACGTAACGGTAAAATAGCTTGAAACTTACGGTCTCGTCCTTGCTTAGCCGAACCGCCGGCAGAATCACCTTCAACAAGGTATAATTCATTTTTAGCGGGATTTTTTGATTGGGCCGGTGTTAATTTACCTGAAAGTAAGCCCTCTGCTTTTTTCTTCCGTTTGCCAGAACGACTAGCTTCGCGGGCTTTACGCGCAGCTTCACGGGCTTCACGGGCTTTTAATGCTTTACGCACTAACATTTGTGCCGTTTCGCCTTGTTCCATTAAATAAAAACTAAGTTGTTCATAAATAACCGCGTCAACAGCTGCACGGGCTTGTGGTGTGCCTAACTTGCCTTTGGTTTGCCCTTCAAATTGTAACAATTCTTCTGGAATATGCACTGATAAAACCGCACTTAATCCTTCACGAACATCACTACCATCTAAATTCTTAGCATGTTCTTTTAATAACTTTACTTTTCGGGCGTAATCATTAAATGCCTTAGTTAAAGCAGAACGCATACCAACTTCATGACTACCACCATCACCAGTACGCACATTATTAACAAATGAAATCGTATTTTCAGAGTAGCCATCATTATATTGCGCAGCAAATTCAACTTGAATACCATCGCGTTCACCTTCAAAATACATGATATCGCTTAAGGTATCTTTGCCTTCATTTAAATAAGCTACAAATGATTGAATGCCATCTTCGAATAAGAATTCATCATGTCGTTGGGTACGTTCATCATTAAGAATAAATTTAACACCTTTTAATAAGAAAGCAGATTCGCGTAAACGTTCCGCTAAGGTATCATAGTTAAACTTAGTCGTTTGAAAGATAGTTGGATCAGGTTTAAATGAAATGGTTGTTCCATCATGTTCTTTAGTTGGTCCAAGATCTTTCAATGTACCAACAGGATGACCACCATTTTCAAAACGCTCTTCAAATGCTTCGCCATCACGCACAACATGGGCTACCATCCATGATGATAAGGCATTAACAACGCTTGAACCAACCCCGTGTAAACCACCAGAAGTTTTATACGTGTCCTGTGTAAACTTACCGCCAGCATGAAGAACAGTTAGAATAACTTCAATAGTAGGAATACCGGAAGCGTGCATCCCCGTTGGCATACCACGACCAAAGTCACGTACAGTGATACTATTGTCAGCATGAATGGTAACATCTACTTCTTTACCAAAACCAGCTAATGCTTCATCAACAGCATTATCGACAATTTCGTAAACTAAGTGATGTAAACCTCGTGCATCAGTTGAGCCAATATACATTCCCGGTCGCTTGCGAACAGCTTCAAGACCTTCAAGAACTTGAATTGCTGAATCATCATAAGTATTTTTTTTATTAGTCATTATTACACCTCAACATTAAATAAGGAGCATTACGTTCATATCGTTAAGCCCTATCATCTTAAAGCATTTTATTTCAACTGTCAAAATATGCTACAATGCAAAAGTACAATTTTTTATATGCGAGGCATCGTGATGTTCAAAATAATTGAATTTATCTTAATGCTAATTACCGCTTATTTGATTGGTTCAATTCCGTCAGGTGTTATTATCGGTAAATTATTTCAAAATAAAGATCCCCGTGATTATGGCAGTCATAATATTGGCACAACTAATGCTTTTCGTGTTTTGGGGCCAACTTGTGGCGTTATTGTTTTAATTATGGATATTCTTAAAGGGACACTAGCTGCTAGTTTACCTATTATTCTCCATTATCTCCAACATTGGTTGGTACTAGTGGTAGGTTTATTTGCTGTTTTTGGCCATACGTGTTCAATCTTTATTCACTTTCAAGGTGGTAAAGCCGTGGCAACTAGTGCTGGCATTGTTTTAGCTTACAATCCTGTCTTTTTCTTAATTGCTGCTGGTGTATTTGTAACCGTATTGCTGTTAACTAGTACTGCCAGTTTAGCCAGTTTATTGGGAATGGTTATCATTACTTGCTTATCACTTTTCTTTCATGATTGGTTATTAACTACAGTTGCTTTCTTACTAACCATATTTTTCTTCTATCGACATCGTGATAACATTAAGCGTCTAAAAGCCGGTAAAGAAAACATGATTCATTTTGGTTTAGCTTACTATTTAAAACAAAAACATCATAAATAAAAAAAGGCTGGGAAAATTCCCAACCTTTTTTTATTATCTTATAAAATATATTGACTAAGATCTTTATTAGCAGCGATGCTATCAATTTTATCGTAAACATATTGTTCAGTAATAGTTACTTCACCCATTTGCATATCTGGGCCTTCATATAAGACATCATCCAACAATTTTTCTAAAATTGTTGCTAAGCGTCGTGCCCCAATGTTTTCAGTATTATGGTTGACATCATAAGCAATTTGGGCAATTGCTTCAACTGCTTCTTTAGTAAAGACTAGTTTAACACCATCAGCACCAATTAAAGCAGTATATTGCTTTGTTAATGCGTTCTTTGGTTCAGTCAAAATCCGTACAAAATCTTCCTTAGTTAAATCGTTCAATTCAACCCGGATAGGAAAACGACCTTGCAATTCAGCAATCAAATCAGATGGTTTGGCTTCTGCAAAAGCACCAGCACCAATAAATAAAATATGATCAGTGCTTACCATGCCATACTTAGTATTTACTTGTGAACCTTCAACAATCGGTAAAATATCCCGTTGAACACCTTCCCGTGATACTTCACCACTTTGTTTTTTATTACCAGCAGCTATTTTATCAATTTCATCAATAAAGATAATGCCAGTATTTTCAGCACGTTCAATTGCATCGTGATAAATATCAGCATGATTGACTAATTTATCTGATTCTTCGCGAATGAAGTATTCACGCGCTTCTTTAACAGTCATTGTACGTTCAACTTTTTTCTTAGGCATAATTTGATTTAAAGTATCATTTAAATCAATCCCCATTTGGCCATACATATCATTTAAACCGCCAGCAGCTTTTTTTTGATCGTTAACTTTAACAGTAACTTCTTGATTATCAAGCAAACCACGATCTAATTGTTCTTTAACACTAAGCCGTTTATCACGAATTTCGTCAGTAACTTCTTCATTATTATTAGCGTTGTTACCGTTTTGCATCGTATTGAACATATTCATCAATTCTTGCATCGGATTAGCATTATTGTAGTTATTTTCTTTTTTAATGCCAGGTACTAACAACTTAACTAAACGTTTATCTGCTGCTTGTGCGGCCCGTGCTCGTACTTTTTTAAATTGTTCTGCTTCTTCCATTTGTACAGCAACATCAACTAAATCACGGACCATTGATTCAACATCACGGCCGACATAGCCAACTTCAGTAAACTTAGTTGCTTCGACTTTAACAAATGGCGCATCGACAGTCTTAGCCAAACGCCGGGCAATTTCAGTTTTACCTACCCCCGTTGGTCCAATCATCAACAAATTTTTAGGTGAAATATCTTGTTGCCATTCACTTGATAATTGCAACCGGCGGTAACGATTATACAAAGCAACTGCTACTGCTCGTTTCGCATCATCTTGACCGATCACAAACCGATCTAATTCAGCAACAATTTGTTTAGGTGTTTTATTTACTAATTCAACCATTATTGATCACTCCACTATAAAGCTTTCGTAATAATATTGTGATTTGTGAAAATATCAATGCCAGCGGCAATATCAATAGCACTATGGGCAATATCAGCAGCTGACATATCAGGCGCATGATGAAGCATCGCAATGGCAGCTGCCTGTGCAAAGTTACCACCAGAACCAATTGCCACTACATCATCATCAGGATCAATCACTTCACCTGATCCAGAAACAACTAATAAATCTTGCTTATTCATCACAATCATCATTGCTTCTAATTTTTGCAAAGCCGGATCTTTACGCCAGTCTTGTGCTAATTCAACAGCTGCCCGTCGTAATTCGCCAGAATAATGTTCCAGTTTCTTTTCAAACCAATCTTGTAAAGTAATTGCATCAGCAACGCCACCAGCAAAACCAACGACAACTTGATCATGATAAATTGTCCGTACCTTATGAGCATTGCCTTTCATAATTACCTTTTCACCTAATGTTACTTGGCCATCACCAGCAATTGCAGTATGACCATTATGTCGAACAGCGCAAATCGTTGTCATATGAATTAACTCCTTTATTGCTTTTAATTATTTGCTCTTGGAAAATGATCACGGTAATCTTTTTGTAAATGAGCCATAGTAACATGCGTGTAAAGCTGCGTTGTTGATAAACTACTATGGCCTAATAATTCTTGTACTGTCCTTAAATCGGCACCATGATCAATCATTTGCGTAGCAAAAGTATGCCGTAACATGTGGGGATGAATATTAGCAGTTAGGTCTGTCTTTTTAATAATTTGTTTAAGAATATATTCAATGCCAGCAACACTAAGCGGCTTACCAAGATGATTAACAAATACATAATCATGATGTTGCTGCTTCATTAATTGTTGACGACCATCATGTAAGTATCGAGTCAATGCCTTTAGAGCATAATTTCCAAAGGAAACATAACGATCTTTATCACCTTTCCCATGAATTAACATGATTTTTAAATCAAAGTCAATTTGTGATAACGTCAAACTAGCACATTCACTAACACGAATTCCAGTCGCATAGAGCACTTCAATTAAGGCTTGATTACGTTCAGCTAGTGGTGTATCACCGCTGGCTGCATTAATTAAAGTTTCCATTTCTTGTTCATAGAAAAAAGCCGGTAACCGTTTAGCCTGTTTCTTTAGTTCAACGCCAATGAAAGGATTATTAGTAATATATTCATTCTTAACTAAAAATGTATAAAAAGCACGTAAACTAGAAATTTTTCGTGCCACGGAACTGCGTGCCAAGTTTTTCTCGTTTAAATACGTTAAATAAGCTTCAATATCTTCATACTGAACATCAGCGAAATGCTTAAATTGATTATCAATGTTCATAAAATTAATAAAATCTTGAATATCAGCTTGGTAAGCAGTTTTCGTTTTCACAGAATAATGACGATCTACTAATAAATACTGCAAATACGTATCTAACCATGATAATTCCGGCATATGTTGCCTCCTAATGTAACTAACTGTAACACAAAATATTATTGGAAACAAAAACCGCTTTAATTATTTAAACTAGTATTAGTTTTTATGAAAAATCCATCAAGTAATATACTTGATGGATTTTAAATTACTTTTGAATATCTTCTTTATAATCGCCGTTTGGACAAATAACTTGCATTCCACCACGTACTTTCTTTTCAACGAGATAATGGTGACATACGGGACAGTTACGTCCAATTGGCTTATCCCAACTGACAAAATCACATTCTGGATAACGTGAACAACCGTAAAAAATACGATTTTTCTTTGATTTCCGTTCGACAATCTGTCCTTGTTGGCATTTCGGACAAATAACGCCAATTTCCTTAACAATTGGTTTAGTGTTACGACAATCAGGAAAACGACTGCAAGCAT
>JAHLFS010000015.1 GCA_018883675.1 Candidatus Paralactobacillus gallistercoris
ACATTTAACTTACTGATTTCAAGAATTACATCAACGGCTTTTTCCATGGTTTGTACAGATACAAATTCATAGCGACCGTGCATATTTTCTGGACCAGCAAATAAGTTAGGGGTTGGTAAGCCCATAAAGGAAATAGTTGAACCGTCAGTACCACCACGGACTGGATCTTCATCAACTTTAATGCCAAGATCAGTCATTGCATCTCTTGCTAAGTCAACTACATCCATGTGATCCTTTAATACTTCAGCCATGTTGTAGTATTCATCATGAACTTGTGCATCCAAACGATCCATGCCTAATTCTTTGTTCATATCAGCAGCAATCTTTTTAACTAAGGCCTTACGTTTTTCTAAGCCTTCCCGTTCAAAGTCACGTAAGATATATTGTAAGTGCGCATGATCAACGGTACCATCAAATTGTAATAAGTGGTAGAAGCCTTGCCGACCAGATGTCTTTTCAGGAACCTCATCTTGTGGTAATGACATTTGGAACTTAACGCCTAATTCATTAGCATTAACCATAATTCCTTTAGCATCACTTGGGTGTACATCTTTACCTTTAATGTACAAGTTCAATTCAGCTGCATTGAAAGTTTCCCATTCAAGTTGACCTAATGGACCACCATCAACGGTATAAGCAAAATCAGCGTCAAACTTCTTAACATTGAAATGCTTAGCACCAGTCCCAATTTCTTCATCAGGACTAAAGCCAACCCGGATCCGGCCATGTTTAATTTCAGGATGCTTTACTAAGTAATCCATAGCAGTCATAATTTCAGCAACACCGGATTTATCATCAGCACCTAATAATGTACTACCATCAGTTGTAATTAATGTTTGTCCCTTATAATTTTTCATATTAGGGAATGCCTTCGGATCAAGAACATATTCACCTTTAGGGTCTAATTGAATAGTTGATTCGCCATCATAGTTTTCATGAATTTGGGGATTGACACCTTCAGCATTAAAATCAGCAGTATCAGTATGCGCCAAGAAACCAATGGTTGGTACATCTTCATCAATGTTACTTGGTAAAGTTGCCATCGTGTAGCCACTTGCTTCATCATATGCGGCATCTGTTAAACCGATTTCCTTTAATTCATCAACTAATTGATGTAAGAACTTAACTTCTTTAGGATCAGAAGGAACAGTGTCGGAATTAGGATTTGAACGTGTATTGATTTTAACGTATTTAATAAATCTTGGGACTAATTCTGGATATTCACTCATAATATAATACCTCTTTCCTTTCCTAAGGCTATTTAATAGCTCATAAATAAAAATAGATGTGTATTTTTATACACATCTATATTGTAACCATTTTCATTAAAAAATAAAAGTGAACGGATCAGTATTTGGTTGTGATTGTAACACGGTTAAGTCCCAGCTGTTTTCATCAGACCACTTTTGAATTTCAGCAGCCATTTTCGGTACCATAATTGCTTCAACATGGTGACCAGGATCAACCACTGATAAACCATAAGCAAGCATGTCATGACCAGTGTGATAATAAACATCACCAGTTACATAAACATCAGCGCCAGCAGCAATAGCTTGCTTAAAGAATTTACCGCCGTCGCCACCAACAACAGCCACTTTCTTAATCATCTTATCAGGTTCATGCGATACTAAGCGCAATCCCGTTAAATTAAATTCCTGACGAACTTGTTTAGCAAAATCCATTACCGTCATTGCTTGTGGTAATTCGCCGATGCAACCAACCGGATCCATCGTGCCATCATCATGTGCGATCGCCCCAAATGGTAAAACATTAGTCAAATGCATTGCAGCTGCTAGCCAATCATTCATTCCCGGATGAGTAACATCCAAATTAGTATGGGCAGCATACACCGTCATATCATGTTTTAAAATGTCAGCATACATTTGGTTTTGCGGATCTGATAGATCTAAATTGCGTGCTTGATGAAACATCACGGGATGGTGTGAAAAAATAAAATCAATTTTTTTATCAATCGCTTCTTGAACTACTTCCGGACGCACATCCAAAGTTACTAAAACACGTGATACTTTCTTTTGATGTGAACCAATTTGAAAACCAGTTGGATCATGGGCCATCTTTAAACTAAGTGGTGCAAAGTTTTCCAAATGATTAATTAAATCTTGGGCAATAACACTCATTATTGTAATACCTCCTGAATTAATTCAATTTGATGTTGAACTTGCTGCAAGCGTTCAATATTAACATGTTGCGCTTTCTGCAAGTTAGTTAAAACTAATTGTTGTTTATGTAATTCGGTTTGCCACTTTTGAACAAAAGCAACATTGCGTTCATGGCGTAACTGCGGGCCAAACATAAGATCTAGTTGTGAATAATGCAATGGTACTAAAGCCGGATCACCAACAATAATTTCATAAATATGTTTATCTTCAGTTAAAATTACTTCATGGCTAATTTGGTATTGATGTTCATTTAACCATTGACGGACTAAGTAACCACCAACATTAGGTTCTAACACTAAGCGCTCATTACCTGTTAAACGATTACTACCAGCACTTAAAATATTTTTAATTAAAGTACCGCCCATACCAGCAATAGTAACAACGTTAATATTGTCAGTGGCCTTAATAGCTTGTAAGCCATCCGCTAACCGCACTTTAATAATTTCATCCAAACCGTATTGATGAACATGAGCAACTGATGATTGGTAGGGACCTTTAACTACTTCACCTGCTACCCCATAATCAATTACATGATGCTGCGCTAAATAAATTGGCAAATACGCATGGTCAGACCCAATATCGGCTAAACGTGCATGGTTAGGAACAAAATCCGCCACGGCTTGTAAGCGGTGTGATAAATGCAAATCACTCATAAAAATTCTCCACTTATCGTCTTAATTTTATTATAACTACTTTTTACTAATTAGCGATAAAAAGCAAATTCTCCCGGTGTATCATCAAAATAACCATCAGCAATTCGATAATGCTCAGCATTATATAAGTCATTTAATTCTGTATAAACATGCTGTTCAGCAGTAACGTGTTGCTGATAAGTAGGATCAGTTGATGAAATCATGATACGTAAATCATTATTATTTTTAACCGCATTACTTAATTCATCACAGACATTATGTTTGTTATTTCCGGCTTCATAAGGGATAACCCATACCGGTAATTGATGCGCAAAAGCTTTAACAATAGCATCAACGGTTTGCTGCACGTCATCTTCATATTGCAAGGTAAAATCATACTCATTTTTATAATTGTCATTAGCATCATAAAAAAGTGTAGCCACATATGAAGATGGCATAAAATCATCAAAGCGTTTAATTTCTAAACTAATATCCCAATCAGTATAATCATTACGTCCGCCAGCAACATTTAAAATCAGCCCATCCATAGCCCATTTGGTAAAATCAATCGCAGCAACATGCTTTTGCAAAGCTGTTAACAATTGGTCCAACTTGGTAAATCCGTAAAAAGGCACACCGCCTTCCGGACGAACGTTCATTTGTTTAATAGCTAATTTATAATACATCTTATTATCCTTTATCAAAATTCTGTATCAATTATAGCTTTTATTTTAGATTACGGCTAGTTTAGGCCTTATCATTTTAATTCTTAGCATTACCTTTTTAAAATTAAATTAAGAAAAGGATTAGAAAGGAAAATTTATAATGAAATTGCGCGAATTATTGAATACTATTTTGCATAATTATCCTGATAATCGTGCTGAACGTGCTGATATCAAATTCCGGCATAATCAGTTAGCAGAACAATTACGGCACAGTTTGCGTACTATCGATTGTTATCATAATTTATTAAAAGATTACGAATCACAAGGCTCAGCTGGTGAAGGTCAATGGTCAATCCTCCCATGGATTGCCATTTATGACCCTGAACTAACTCTTAGTCCACAAAGTGGTTATTATTTAGTATATCTATTCGATGACCAAATGCAGCATGCTTACTTATCATTAAATCATGGCTGGACTTACTACCGAAAACACTACAATGATCCGCAAGTAGTTGTTGATACAATTAATCACTACTGGCAAAAAACATTAACACCAACCTTGCCAACTATTAGTAGTGAACCGATTACACTGATTACTACTAAAAAAGATAACGATGCCCGCTTGGGTAATGAATTATGTAACATTTTTAGTATTACTTATGCTAAGGATGCCCTACCAGATAATGAGCAATTACTAACTGATTTACAGGCCATGTTAACCTTATTTAAACAATTAAAAGCACAGCTACAAACTCCTATTAATGACATCGATAAAAATACCAAATTAATCTTGCAAAAATAATTAAAAGCAGATGAATAATCATTCATCTGCTTTTTGTGTAGTTTAATCAATTCGTTTAACGTTGTTTAATATTCCGTAAATAAATCTTTTTAGCTTGACTAAATTTATCCAAATTATCGCGATAATTATGTACAGTAATTTTGCCATGAAACTGTAGATAACGTAAATAAGAAAATAAATAATGACGTAACGCTTGATTATATTCAAGAATTGGTGCATATTTTTTAATCATGATAATGTTAATTTCTTTAGCAATAAAATCACGCAATTCCCGGGTTTGTTTGACTTTAACGTTAACATCATCATTAGACGTTAAAATATTATTAGCCGTTGTGACAATAACATCAATGCGTTGGTCAATTTCACGTTGCCGAATATGGTAATTAATTTGAATATTCCGCATACCACCCACCTTCCTCACACTTTCAGCGTAAGGGTTTCCAAAATAATTAGCAACGAATTAACCTTAAGATTAATCAATTTAATATTGTCGCAACATTTAATTTACAATCATTACAATAATTTATTAACATTTTCTTTATCAAGAGTAATTATTATAATAATCTAATCGCGATATTTATGGGCACAGTGAAACAAAGCTTGGGGAACATTTTCAATTAAGGCAGTATAAATATCATTCAATTCTTGCTCATTCATATCTTTCATAAAAGCGTTAGTCAACATGCTATGTGAATACTTATTAGCATAGTATAAAGATTTGCCACGCTCGGTTAACGTTACCCGAATTGAACGATGATCTGCTTGATCACAGGTTCGTTGAATATAGCCTTTTTGTTCCAAATTATGTAAACGCGCGGTAAAAGTACTTTTACTGGTGTTTAATGTTGTTGAAATTTCCTTAGTTTGCGGTGCTTCTAAATTACCAATAACATCAATAGTCATTACATCACTTAATGCCAAATCATAATACGGACTATCCTTTAAAACATCTTTCTTAATACTATAAATTTGCATTCGTAATGCCATTAATAATTCACCTAAAATATGCTTTTTAGTAGTAACATCCAAGGTCGTAAATTCAGTATCTTTATTCATCATTATTATACTTACTTTCAATGATATTATTCTTATATTAGTATAATACATTAATAT
>JAHLFS010000016.1 GCA_018883675.1 Candidatus Paralactobacillus gallistercoris
ACTTTATTTTGGGATATTGTGTTTACCAACGCATCAGTACCGGCTTTAATATTAATACATAAAGATTGATCAGGCTCAATAAAGGCTAAAGCTGCTTGTGCATCATTATCATCAATTTGGTTGCCATACGGCAAACGGACAGCGATAAATTGATAACGGTCATCATGTTCTTCATTACGTAATTCAGTAATCGCCATTTGGGTTAATTTACCTGCTAAGGTTGAATCTTGTCCGCCAGAAATTCCTAAAACGTAAGTATACATTTTAACATGTTGTAAATATCGTTTTAAAAAATCAACAGAGCGGCGAATCTCAAGCGCTGGTTTAATTCGTGGTTGCACTTTTTCAAAAGCAATAATCTCTTGTTGTAATGGTCGCATGCTTAATAAACTCCTATTGTTCAAAATGATGATGAATATAATTAATATAATTCATTTTGCGGCACCATAACTCTTTTGAAAAATCAACAGGATAAATCTGGGGATTTAAATTACGCTTATATTCATCCCAAAGAACCGCTAATTGTTGTCGACGGTAATTTCTAATCGTTATTAAATCAGGCTGTTGATAAACTAACTTACCATGTTCATAAATCGACCGTAATAATGGTAATGCTTCAAAATCAATTACCGTTTTATTCATATACGTATAATCAGGATCAAACATATAAATGGCATCTTGATGACGCGGATCATCATTCCATAAAGTAATGTAGTCGCCCTCTGACTTACCCGTTTTATGATTAATAATACGCCATACTTGTTTTTTAGCTGGTGTTGTTACTTTAGCAGTAGTATTTGATAACTTGATCGTATCAATCAAATGATCACATTCATCAGCGATAGCTACTAGTTTATACACTCCACCTAAAGCTGGTTGTTCGTAAGCAGTAATTAGGCGTGTCCCCACGCCCCATGCATCAATCGGTGCCTTTTGTAATTTAAGATTTTCAATAATATTTTCATCCAAATCACCAGAAGCATAAATTTTAGTCTTAGTAAAACCCGCAGCATCTAAAGCCACCCTAACTTGTTTAGCTAAGTAAGCTAAATCGCCAGAATCAATCCGTACTCCTGCAAATTGGATTTTATTGCCCATTTCTTTGGCAACCCGAATTGCGGCAGGTAAGCCGCTATGCAAGATATCATATGTATCAATTAAAAAAATACATTGATAATGACTTTGAGCATAAGCTTTAAAAGCTTGATAATCACTGCGATATGCTTCAACTAAAGCATGCGCGTGGGTACCCGTTGTGGGGATGCCAAATAACTTACCGGCACGAACATTACTAGTTGCATTAAAGCCACCAATATAAGCGGCACGTGTCCCCCACAAAGCTGCATCTAATTCATGCGCCCGGCGACTACCAAATTCAAGTAAAAGATCATCTTTAGCAGCGGTGCGCATACGCGCAGCTTTAGTAGCAATTAATGTTTGGTAATTAACAATATTAAGTAAGGCTGTTTCAATTAATTGGCCTTGAATAATTGGTCCTTCTATTTGAATTAACGGTTCATTATTAAAAACAACACTACCTTCAGGAACCGCACGAACAGTACATGTAAAATGAAAATCACGTAGATAATCTAAAAAAGCAGGATCATAATTTTCACTATTTTTTAAGTAAGTTAAATCACTAGTAGTAAAATGCAAATGTTGCAAGTACATTATTAAGTGTTGTAAACCAGCAAAAATAGCATAACCATTGTCAAATGGTAAACTACGAAAATAATATTCAAACACTGCCCGTCGTTGAGCTAATCCTTGTTGCCAATAAGTATACATCATATTAATTTCGTATAAGTCCGTATGCAAAGCCAGACTATCATCAATTTCTTTAATCATTTAACATGTCCTTAATCTAGATAATCAATAGTAGGATGAAATGCTATTCCTGCTACCAAACCATGAATTAAAATTTTAACTTTACGCCAACGATAAGGAACTTTACGAAATGGCATTATTAAAATTTGTAAACAAATACTAGCAATATAACGCAAATAACTAGTTTTACCGTGACGTCGTTCAATATATAAGTTATTACGAAAACTGTAAAAATAACGTGGTAATCGTTGCGGGTTATCTTCTTGATTAAACGAGACACCACGATTAATAGCCATTTTATGAATAATAATACTATTAGGAACTAGATAACTAGGTAATTGTTGTGAAATGCGTTCTGAATATTCCGTATCATCGCTCCAAATAAAAAAATCCCTAATTGGCAAACCGACTTTAATCACCACTTGACGAGAAACAAGAAAAGAAACAAAGGTACTTGTTTTTACTTTAATCAAATCTAATGATAATTTTTCATTCCAATCATTAGTAGTTCGCGGTACGTTCATTAAAGCCGCATGACCATCGGGAAAACGGACATTGCTAGCTAAAAAACCATACTTATGATGCAAATGATCATCAGCTATCATTAAATTTTGTAACGCATCAACGGTTGGCATGGTATCATCATCCATTAACCATGCCATATCAACATTAGTATGCTTAAATAAATACTGCATGCCATCATGAAAACCACCAGCACCACCAGCATTACATGGTAAGCGTAAATATTTTATTTGTGGATAATCATTAATCATTTGCCGCATATACATTGGTGTTTCGTCATCACTATGATTATCAACTACCAAAATAGTGGTTAACGGATAACTTTGTTGTAATAAATGTTGTAAATTTTCTTTTAAAAATGCACATTTATTAAATGTAACAACAACGGCGCCTACTTTAAGCTGTGGGATCATCATTTAACTTCCTTTTTTTCATCAGATCAGTCTTAATTTGAGTTGTGGAAATACCTTGCGTACGCGGTAAATAAATTACTTCACAATATGGTTTCAAAAAATCAAATTGTCCACGCCAATCATCACCAATTACAAAAGTATCAATATGATATTTTTGCACATCAGTAATCTTTTGATCCCAATTTTCTTCGGGAATTACTTGATCAACATAACGAATTGCTTCAAGAATATACTTCCGATCCGCATACGAATAATATGCTTTTTTCCCCTTCAAAGCATTAAATTCATCAGTTGAAACACCAACAATTAAATAATCACCTAATTCTTTTGCTCGTTTTAATAAATTAATATGCCCGCGATGCAAAAGATCAAAAGTGCCATAAGTAATTACTCGTTTCATGTTATTTTCCTTTATATCAAACCAATTTGCCGTAATAATGTAACGCTATTATGACCATGTGTGTCATATTTATCAAAGAATTGCATAGCTACTTGCGGATCGTAACCTAATTCAGCCTGCGCAACAGCGGTCAAAAAATTACTAAAATCATTAATATTATTAATTTGATGACCATGCATTTGGGTACGAACTTGTTCAGAAACAAAACCGCGGTTGTGCTGATAAGCATTTTGATCCAAAGCTAAAATGCCAATTGGTCGTTGTAATAATACATAATCAAAATATACTGATGAATAATCAGTAATTAAAGCTGTTGAGGCTTTTAAAAAAGTATTAACTTCAATATGATAACTTGTAAATTCCTGATTATTGATAATATGAATATTAGGTGCATTTAGTTTTAATGGTTGTTTATTAAGCACGTCCATCGGATGAAGTTTAATAGCTAGGTTAAAGCCATGTTTACTTAAAGATGTTTGCATTTGCTTAAGATCTGCTAATTTTAAACCACCAATTGTTCCCTTAGTTTGTGGACTATCATAATGAACACCGCCAGTTTGTGACTGTCGGTAAGTTGGTAGCCAAACAATTGTTGGCCAATCATTATTAAAAATGTTAGCAAACGAAAATTGCGGGCCATGATAGAATAAATCATTACGTGGTTCGCCAATGTGTAATACTTTACTATCAGCGATAGCAAATACATTAGCAATAATTGGTGCAAAAACGGGCGCAGTAGCTAGTGTATAATCCATATTTAACTTAGTATGTTCATCGCTAGCATACCCTATTTTCTTTAACGGCATACCATGCCATAAATTAACTTTAGTTTGCCATGGTAACTTAGGTAATTGTTCAAACATCCCATGTGTTTCAAAAGCAAACTGGGCAGTTAAATAATGATAAACACCTAACAATGACTTTTTTTTAACAAAACGAACCTGCGTTGCATGTACACCAAGATATAATTGCGCTTTACTTTGCAAATCATTTAAATCAGTCTTATTACTATACAAGTAATAGCATTTTCCTTTATGATTTGTGCCCAAATAAGCTGCCAAAACTACTAAAGCATTATCAGCTAAATCAGGAAAACTAGAGAAAACAAGTTTCATCTAAAGCCTCTTTTCATACTTTATTAAAATTAATTATATAAAAATAACGTATGCGGGGCAATATAACGCCAATTACATCAAAAAAGCACTCATCATATTTGTGAGTGCTTTATTTTTTAAAAATCACGTAATGTTACGGCATTAATAGCAACAATTACTGTAGATAATGACATTAAAATAGCGCCAACCATTGGATTTAAGATAAAGCCAAATGGTGCTAAAATACCCGCTGCTAATGGCAAAATAATGATATTATAGCCGGCGCCCCACCATAAGTTTTCAGTCATTTTGACTGTCGTCTTATGTGATAACTTTAAGAAATTAATGACATCGGTTAAATTACCCTTAACTAAAACCACATCAGCAGAATCAATCGCTACATCTGTACCTGACCCAAT
The DNA here is from genome assembly GCA_018883675.1 of Candidatus Paralactobacillus gallistercoris. GTDB lineage: Bacteria > Bacillota > Bacilli > Lactobacillales > Lactobacillaceae > Paralactobacillus_A > Paralactobacillus_A gallistercoris. Next base: position 4,676 of record JAHLFS010000016.1, read on the forward strand.
AGCAATGCCAACATCAGCACGTGCTAAGCTAGGAGCATCATTAATCCCGTCGCCAATCATCATGACTTTGCCCTGTTTTTGATATTGACGGACTAATTTTTCTTTATCCTCAGGTAATAATTGGGCATGAACATCAGCAATTCCTAATTGTTTGGCAACAAACGTAGCCGATGCTGTATTATCACCAGTCAGCATTACTGGCGTAATATGCCGTTGTTTTAATTCATTAATAAACTGTTTAGCATTAGGCTTAATTTGATCTCCTTGTGCCACATAACCTAAAACATGTTCATTAGCTAATAAATAACTAATTGAATTACCACTACTTGCTAGTTGTTTAAAGGTTGTTTGATCGTATGCAACATGATGATTTAATAAGTATTGCACTGATACTAATTGATAAGTAGTATTATCAACATTACCTTTTAAGCCCATGCCAGTTAATTCTTGCACATCACTAGTTGGCAATAATGTTAATTGCTTTTGTTTAGCTGCTCTTAAAATACCAACAGCTAAGGGATGATTAGAATTTTTTTCTAAAGAAGCCATTAATGTTAAAACTTGATCATCCGTATAATTGGGATCAACACTATGCAAAGCATTAATTGCAAATTTACCGGCTGTCAATGTCCCGGTTTTATCCATTAACGCATAACGTAATGCTTTAACTTGTTCCATTGCATTACGATTATGAATTAATAAACCATGACGTGCTGCAATGGCAGTACTGCGTGCAATTACTAACGGAATGGCCATTCCTAACGCATGTGGACAAGCAACAATTAATACTGTAACAGCAACTGATAAAGCTGTTGGTAAATTTTTAACCATTAACCAAATAATAAAAGCAATAATCGCGATGCTAGTTGCCGCATAAAATAACCAACCAGCAACCCGGTTAGCTAACGTTTCTTGTGAAGATTTTTTAGCTTGTGCTGATGATAATAAATGCATTACTTTAGCAAGATAACCACTTTGCCCTGTTCCAGTAACTTTCATGGTAAAAACACCATCACCATTTACAGAACCACCGATTACTTGACTATTAACTTTCTTAGCAACTGCCTTAGCTTCACCAGTAACCATTGATTCATCAACACTAGTGCTACCACTAATAAGTACGCCATCAGCCGGGATTTTTTCACCGGCTAATACTTTAACAATATCACCATTATGCAATGCACTAACATCAACATCTTGTGTCTGATTATCAACAATGCGGTGTGCTTTATTTGGTAGTAATTTTGATAAACTATCAACGGCTGAATGTGCACTAGATGTTGCATCCATTTCAATAATATGACCTAGCAACATAATATCGACTAATGTTGCTAATTCCCAGAAAAAGCTCATCACATTATGAATGTGAAAAATTTGGTCAGCAATAACTGCATAAATACTATACACATAAGCCACACCAATCCCCATGGTAATTAAAGTCATCATCGCCGGTTGATGTTGCTTTAACTCTTTTTTGGCACCTTTAAAAAAGGGTGAACCGCCATAGAAAAATACAATGGTGCCTAATAAAGCCACTATCCACATTGAACCAGGAAAAGTAATTTCAAAAGGCATTTTAATTCCCATGAACGGAGACATTAAAATCATTGGAATTGTTAAGATCACTGAAATAATCAGTTTACGTTGCATATCTTTTTTCATATTTCCCATGTGCATGTTTCCCATATCATGGCAACTCATATTGTCATGATTCATCTGCATATGATCATGATGCATATTCATATCATTCATTATTTTCAACTCCTTTAAAGTTACATTGATTACACTTCATTATACAGTTACAAGGTACAACTAATGGTGCATTTTGCTTTTTGTGCTCGAGCATTGCTATTAATTGACTAATATCATGTTGTGATAATGTTACATACTGCAAAATAGCCTGTAAAGCTTTTCCCTGACGCTGTGAACAAATATTAGCAAAAATCGTTTTAACACTAGCATTAATTGCTTCTTGTTCGCCAATTAATGGACTATAAAGATAAGGACGCTTATTTTTTTGAACTGTGATAATATTCTTTTTTACTAAACGACTAAGCAACGTTTTAACCGTCGTATCCTGCCATTGATGCCCTTGCACATTTAATTGTTTAATTAATTGCGAACTAGTTAACTGCTTTTCAGTCCATAACAAACGCATTATTTGCCATTCAGCATCTGTAATATTAAACCCATTAGTCATTAACCAGGTTCCTTTCTTTTATATATTATTATCTTCTGCCATTTTTGTCTACACATGTAGACAAAAATGGCAAATAAAAAAGTTAGATTGATTAATCTAACTTTTCAAAACCGTAACGGCAAGTAAAGATGCCGTCTGCAGGACTTGAACCTGTGACCCACGGTTTACGATACCGTTGCTCTACCAACTGAGCTAAGACGGCATATAAAAATTAATAGCCCGTACGGGATTCGGACCCATGTTACCGCCGTGAAAGGGCGGTGTCTTAACCACTTGACCAACGGGCCATAACTCCGGCTGTCAGGCTCGAACTGACGACAACCTGATTAACAGTCAGGTGCTCTACCAACTGAGCTAAGCCGGAATGAAATGCGTGGCGACTTCCTACCCTTGCAGGCGGTTACCCACCAACTACTCTCG
>JAHLFS010000017.1 GCA_018883675.1 Candidatus Paralactobacillus gallistercoris
AGCTTACTTTTAATAAGTATATTGTATTAATAATAAATCTTTTTAATACGTGATTTAATCGCATTATCGCTGGTATTATCACCAGAATAATAAAAAAATGGATACTTAAAAAAAGTATCCATCATATGAACATCATATTAAATTAACACTTTATTAATTATTTTCACCAATGTGAACACGAATTGTTGCCACTACTCCTGGCAATAATTGCACATCAACATTTCGATAACCTAAAGCCCGAATTGGTTCAGGTAAGTCAATTTTACGCTTATCAACCTTAATACCATATTGTTTTTCTAAAGCTTGCGCAATTTGTTTGCTTGGTACTGAACCAAATAAACGACCGTCGGTGCCAGCCTTTGATTTGATTTCAACAATGGTTTTATCATTTTCAAGTTTAGCTTTTAATTGTTGGGCTTGTGCCAATTCGGCTGCTTTTTGCTTATCTTCGGCCCGTTTTTGTGCGGCCAATTCATTCATAGCACCACTAGTTGCTGGTTTCGCTTTGCCTTGTTTAATCAAAAAGTTTTGGGCGAAACCATCGGGAACATTCTTAACTTCACCCCGTTTACCATGACCACGAACATCTTGTGTAAAAATAACTTTCATAATTAACTGCTTCCTTTCTAATTATTCTTCATCGGCAGTATCTTGCTGATGGATAATTGCTAATAATTCGTCGTGTACTGCCATGACGCTCTTACCTTCAATTTGGGTAGCTGCATTGCTAAGATGACCACCACCACCCATTTGTTCCATCACAACTTGTACATTAATATCACCTAAGCTACGCGCGGAAATGCCTACTTTGCCGTCATTACGTCTAATAATAACATACGAAGCTTCAATTCCTGATAATGATAACAAAGTGTCCGCAGCTTGTGCGGCAATGACTGGATCATATGGTTCATCGTCAGCACCCATACATAACGCAATATGCGGGGCTACCATTTCAACTGTATCTACCAAATGATTCTTTTCAAGGTAATTATTAACATTTTCTTTAAGTAGTTTTTGAATCATTACGGCATTTGCACCAACTGAGCGTAAATAGCTAGCGGCATCAAATGTTCGCGTACCGGTACGCAGTGAAAATGAATGCGTATCAACAGTTATACCGGCCAGCATTGCGGTAGCTTCAATCTTGTTAATTGCTTCAGCATTCTTCGGTTGATATTCAAACATTTCCGTAATTAATTCACAAGTTGATGAAGCGTACGGTTCAATATAAACCAACATAGGATTCTTAGGAAATTCTTCACCACGCCGGTGATGATCAATCACAACCGTCCGGTTAGGTAATTTTTCATATAATTTAGGACTAATCGAAATTGATGGTTTGGAATGATCGACCATAATTAACAAACTATTCGTGGTTACACGACTAATCGCATCATCAGGTGTAATAATGCTGGCTTCATCATCTGGATATTTTTCAACTTCTTTTAATAACCGCTGAACATCCGTATGTAATGTATCAGGATCAACAATTACCCAGCATTTTTTCTTATTCATTTGGGCAATACGCCGAATCCCTAACGATGCTCCTAAAGCATCCATATCAGGATGATTGTGGCCCATTACAAAGATTTGATCAGCTTGCAAGAATAAATCACGTAATGCTTGGGCAATCATGCGTGCCCGGACACGAGTTCGTTTTTCCATCGGGTTAGTTTGTCCGCCATAAAAACGGGCGGGTTCGCCACTATTCTTAACAACGACTTGATCACCGCCACGCCCTAATGCCAAATCTAAATAGCTTTGCGAATCATTAGCTAACTGGGCCAAATTATGATCACCGTAAGCAATACCGACACTCAAAGTTAATGGATAATTTTGTTTAGAAGTAGCTTTACGAATCGTATCAAGAATCGTAAATTTATCCTTTTCCAAAGCTTTTAAAGCCCGCATATAACCAATCATAAAGAAGTGGTCATTATCAACACGTTTTAAGAATAAATGAAACTCATTAGCCCAATCAGATAATAGATTAGTAACGTAATTACTTAAATTAGAAATTGCTTGGTCATCCATCATTTGGGTAACTTCATCGTAGTTATCTAAGAATAATTGCCCGATTACAATTTGTTCATCTTGATAATGCCGTTGTAATTGCATATATTTCGTTGTATCAATGAAGTAAATGGCCCCAATGCTAGCTTGCACAATCACTTGAAAATCATTGTTATGCCAATGAACATTATGCAATACATTATCCTTAACCAAGGTTAACTCGGCTAATTGCGAATCAAGATCAGCAATATTTTTATCAAGGATATTTTCATTTCCTAAAAAATGTTGAATAAACGGGTTAACCCACTGTACTTTTTGATGCTGATCATAGATAATCACACCCACTGGCATTTGGACTAATGCTTCTTGTTCGCCAATTTTAGCACGGTATGATAAATCAGAAACATAATCATGCGTTCGTTGCATAATGGTTTCGATCGCATGCACGGCTACTACTGAAACCACAATTAATAATAATAATAAAATAATTGCTAAAAACGGGTTAATCATCAAAGAAACTATTACGCTTAATAGTCCTAAGACGAGTAACGCCAGCACAACTGTGCGCAAACGAACATCATGCCAAAAAAGTGGTATATGTAATCGTGAAAAGATTTTTTTCATTTTAATTAATAACCCCAAAAATTGACATTAATAATTTATTAAGAATACTTAAATAATTTTATCACAATCCAAATAAATAAAAAAAGGACTTGGAATACTCCAAGTCCTTAAAAGCTTATTTAGTCTTCATCTGCGATAAATGGTAATAAGCCCATAATCCGAGCGCGCTTAATAGCAACTGTTAATTTCCGTTGGTTCTTAGCGCTTGTGCCTGTTACCCGACGAGGTAAAATCTTACCACGTTCTGAGATGAAACGCTTTAATAAATCAGTGTCTTTATAATCGATATATTCGATATGGTTAGCAGCAATGTAGTCAACCTTGCGGCGACGACGACCGTAACGACGTGATTGAGCCATGTATTTCACTCCTTTAGCGCAATATTAGAATGGTAAATCATCATCAGAAATATCAATATCGCGACCAGCAGCACTATCTTGATATGGATCAGCCATACTATTAGCACTATCAGCGTTATTAGTTGGCATTGCTTCACTATTAAAGGTAGCATTGCTTGGCGCTGATGATGGTTGATTACCCGGCGCACCAAAGTTTTGATTCATATCGCCGTATTGATCGTTAACAGGCGGTTGTTGATTATTCATCATATTACGTTGCTGTGCAGCAGCCCGTGTTTCTAATAATGAGAAGTTATCAACACTAACTTCAGTTACGTAAACACGTTGACCTTGTTGGTTTTCATAACTACGGGTTTGAATGCGACCTTCAACCCCAATTAATGAACCTTTATGCGCATAATTAGCCAAAGTTTCTGCTGGTTTACGCCAAATAACACAATTAATAAAATCGGTATCACGTGAACCATTTTGATTGGTATAATTACGTCCTACAGCTAAGGTAAAAGAAGCAACGGCAGTGCCACTAGCGGTATACCGTAAATCAACATCACGCGTTAAGCGACCGACTAAGACAACACGATTAATCATTTTTGGTGCTCCTTTCGTTCATTAAATTAATTTCAAAAATTAGTCTTCACGTTTAACAATCATATGACGTAAGATATCGCCATTAATTTTAGCCAAACGATCAAATTCATCAATTGCTTTAGCATCATTAGCAACGATATTTACGATATGGTAAGTACCTTCGTTATAGTGCTTGATTTCATATTGGAAACGTAATTTCTTCCAGTCTTTAGAATCAATCACTTCTGCACCGTTTTCTTTAAGAATATTATCAAAACGTTCTACTAAAGCACTCTTACTTTCTTCGTCAATATCAGGACGAATGATGTAAGTAATTTCATATTTAGTTTGAGCCATTTTGTCATTCACCTCCTTATGGACTTTAAGGTTCTGTGCATTAAAAATGCACAGAACAAGGAGTGACTAGCCAATATCTAGCTAGATACTCACAAGTTGTTATTTTACCATAGTTAAAACAAACTCTCAACTATTAGCCGGACGATTTTTACATTGATGTTGATATTATTATTATTTACGTTGTTTATTTTGATAATTTTCGCGCCAATTAATAATAACAGCATACCAAATTGCTACTAAAAACTGTAAAAAAGCAGCAATCCAAATGGTATGTAAGTTAAATTCTTTTTGCAAAATAGCTGATACCAAAGCGCCAATCGCAAAACAAAATACTAATTCAATATATAGTAAAAAAGTATTTAATTTATCACGATCATGATTATAGATAAAATAACTCAAACTGATAATCGCTTTTTTTAAATTACCAGTTGAAAACACATTATTATATGCCTGCCCTTCGATCATACTAAATGACGTGGTTTGCATTGACATTGATAATGATAATAATCCAATAATAATTACATCACTCGTATTAGCCGGTAGCATGCCAACAATAATACATGTAACTATCCCGGGAAATAATGTGGCTAAGCGCCAATAATTGGATACTTTAAAACGTAAGTTTAATAATGTAACCAAGCCAACCCCAATCACAAAGGAAATCAATGAACAAATTTTTACCAAAGCGCCGGGAAGATTATGATTAGCTAAGTTAACACTTAGAAAAATAATGTTCCCAGTTTGGGAAGCTGCTAATACATGTCCTCGCAAAACATACGTATATGAATCGATAAAGCCACCGATAAAAGTTAATAGCATCGCAATTTCACGCATTTGATAAAGATTAGGTCGATGGTAACGTTCTTTTAATGACATTATGATGTGCCTTTCCTAATTATTTTTAATAAAAAAGGTTGCGACATAAAGCCACAACCTGTTTGCTTTTAATGAATCACTTTTATTCATTATTTTGATCATCATTAACAGCTGTTAATTTTGTCATGGTGATAACTTTGGCACCATCATCTAAGCGCATTAACTTAACACCTAAGGCAACGCGTCCTGTTTGGGAAACACTATTGATATTAAAACGAATCGTTACGCCAGTATTCGTCATTACTAAGATATCTTCATTCCCCTTAACAGTTGTTACGCCTGCTAAATTACCATTTTTCGCAGTAATATTAACGGTCTTAATGCCTTTACCGCCACGACCTTTAACTGGATATTCACTAGCTGGCGTTTGCTTGCCATAACCTTTTTCAGAAATAACAAACACATTATCGTCAGGAGCAATAATATCAGAACCAACAACATAATCATCCGGACGTAAACGGATCCCCCGTACACCAGCAGCGGCACGGCCCATTGGTCGTACATCTTTTTCAGCAAAGGTTACGGAATAGCCTTGGTGAGTGCCAATAAAGATATTTTGTTTACCATCAGTAAGTAAAACATTACTTAATTCATCATTGGTCTTCAAAGTAATTGCTTTTAAGCCGTTACTCCGAATATTAGTAAATTCATTAACTGTTGTGCGTTTAACAACGCCACCTTTGGTAATGAAGAATAAGTAATGATCTTGATGATCTTCATTATGCGGAATATTAACAACGGCTTCAATCCGTTCATTATTTTCAATATTTAAAAGATTAATTACCGGAATTCCTTTTGCCGTGCGGCTGTACTCAGGAATTTCATAACCTTTCAAACGGTAAATTTTACCCGTATTAGTTAAGAAGAAGAGAGTATCATGCGTTGAAGCTGCTAGTAAGCGTTCAACAAAGTCATCATCATGCACACCCATTCCTTGAATACCGCGACCACCACGATGCTGAGCTTTAAATTCAGAAGCTGGTAATCGTTTAATGTAACCATTGTGGGTTAGTGAAATAACAATATCTTCTTCTTCAATTAAGTCTTCATCTTCAAGACTTAATGCTTCACCAACTAACAAATCAGTCCGTCGTTTATCACCAAACCGCCGTTGAATATCGAGTAATTCTTCATAAATAATGTCATTAATCCGGGCTGGTTTAGCAAGAATATCACGGTAATCAGCAATATCCTTTAATAAGTTTTGGTATTCACCTTCAACTTTATCCCGTTCCAAACCAGTAAGCCGGACTAACCGCATGTCCAAAATTGCTTGTGATTGTTTATCAGATAAACCATAGCGTTGCATCAAAACGGCTTTAGCATGGTCACCAGTATCAGAACTACGAATAATATTGATGATTTCATCAATATGATCTAATGCAATCCGTAATCCTTCTAAAATATGGGCACGGGCTTCGGCCTTACGTAAATCAAAACGCGTCCGTCGGGTAATTACTTCTTCTTGATGTTGCAAGTAGTATTGCAAAATCTCTTTTAAGCTTAATGTCCGTGGTTCACCATTAACAATCGCTACCATGTTAAAGCTAAATGATGTTTGCATTGGTGTTAACTTAAACAAGTTATTTAAAACTACGGAAGCACTAACATCACGCCGGACGTCAATGACAATCCGCATTCCATCGCGGTCAGATTCATCATTCAAATCCGTAATGCCATCAATTTGTTTTTCACGTGCTAACTTAGCAATTCGTTCTACCAAGCGCGCTTTATTAACCATGTATGGAATTTCGGTAACAACAATGCGTTCCCGACCATTCTTTTGAGTTTGAATTTCGGTCCGTGCCCGTAACACAATAGCACCACGGCCAGTTTCATAAGCACGACGAATACCAGATTTGCCCATTACTAAGCCACCTGTCGGAAAATCGGGACCAGGTAAAGCTTCCATTAACTCAGCTGTTGTTGCGGCTGGATTCTTCATTAACACATGAATAGCAGAAATTACTTCGGATAGATTATGCGGTGGAATATTCGTAGCCATCCCCACCGCAATCCCGGTTGCTCCGTTAACTAGTAAGTTAGGAAAACGGGCTGGTAGGACACTCGGTTCTTTTTCAGTGCCATCGTAGTTAGGATCAAAATCAATGGTATCCTTATTAATATCACGCAACATTTCCAAAGCAATCCGGCTCATTCTTGCTTCGGTATAACGCATGGCAGCGGCTCCATCACCATCAACAGAACCAAAGTTACCATGCCCATCAATTAACATATAACGATAACTAAAATCTTGCGCCATACGGACTAATCCTTCATAAATTGAAGAATCACCGTGAGGATGATACTTACCCATAACATCCCCAACAATCCGGGCTGACTTTTTATATGGCTTGTCAGGAGTAACGCCTAATTCATTCATACCATACAAAATACGGCGTTGTACCGGCTTTAAGCCATCACGTACATCAGGTAAAGCCCGGGCAACAATAACACTCATTGCATATTCAAGGAATGATGTGCGCATAGTATGCGATAAGTCGGCTTTTTCAATTCGGCCATTTGGCTGTTCATCCACTATTAGTTACCTCCTAATATTATTGTTTCAGCAATTACGCATCGATATTACGACGATCAATATATTGCGCATTTTCTTCAATAAATTCACGACGTGGTTCGACCTTATCACCCATCAGCATTTCAAAAACAGCATCTGCATCAGCGGCATCTTGGGTGGTAATTTGTAACATCCGTCGGTTTTGCGGATTCATCGTTGTTTCCCATAACTGGTCAGCATCCATTTCACCCAAACCTTTATACCGTTGAATAACTGGTTTTGGACTTGGTGGTAATTGTCCCAGTAAATCGTGTAATTCTTCATCAGAATCAATGTAACGAATCATCTTACCTTGACGTACTTGATACAATGGCGGTTGCGCAATATAAACATAACCAGCATCCAAGACAGGACGCATAAAACGATAAATTAATGTTAATAGTAACGTCCGAATATGGGCACCATCGACATCGGCATCAGTCATGATAATTAATTTATGGTAACGGGCTTTATTAAGATCAAATTCCTTACCAAAGCCTGTTCCCATCGCTGTGAATAAAGTTCGAATTTCATCATTCGCTAAAATGCGGTCCATGGTGGCTTTTTCAACGTTCAGAATCTTCCCGCGGATTGGCAAAATGGCTTGCGTTAGCCGGGAACGACCTTGCTTAGCTGAACCACCAGCGGAATCACCTTCGACAATAAATAATTCAGAAATTTCTGGATCCTTGCTAGAATTATCAGCCAATTTACCTGGTAAATTACTAATTTCTAAACCAGATTTCTTCCGAGTAACTTCACGAGCGCGTTTTGCTGCTAAACGGGCCTTCGAAGCTAACATCCCTTTTTCAACAATTTTCTTGGCTTCATTAGGATGTTCCAATAAAAACTTAGCTAAATGATCAGATACCATTCGATCAGTAACTGCCCGGGCATCAGAATTACCTAATTTAGTCTTAGTTTGTCCTTCAAACTGTGGATCAGGATGCTTAACGCTAACAATTGCCGTTAAGCCTTCACGCACGTCTTCACCTGACAAATTAGCATCTTTATCTTTTAAAATGTTGTTCTTATGCGCATAGTCATTAATAACCCGGGTTAAGGCTGCTTTAAAACCAGCTTCGTGCGTACCGCCTTCATAAGTATGAATGTTATTAGCAAACGTTAATAAATTAGAGCGATAATCATTTGAATATTGAAGTGCCACTTCAACGGTAATCCCTTTTTGTTGACCTTCAACATAAATTGGTTCAGCTAGTAAAGTATCCTTACCCTTATCAAGATATTCTACATAACTTTTAATTCCGCCTTCATAGTGGAAAGTTAAGGTTTGCGGATTTTCTTGACGTTTATCGGTAAAGGTTAGTTTCAACCCTTTATTCAAGAAAGCCAATTCACGAATACGCGTAGTTAATACCTTATCATCGTAAACGGTAGTTTCCGTAAAGATATCTGGATCAGGCACAAAATGAACTTTAGTCCCATGGACAAATTCAGGTGCATCACCGATTACTTTCATTGGTGTATGAACTTTACCATGAACAAAATCAATATAATACCGTTTGCCGGCACGAGTTACTTCCACATCAAGACTAGTAGAAAGCGCATTAACAACGGAAGCACCAACCCCGTGCAAACCACCAGAAACCTTATAACCGCCACCGCCAAATTTACCACCAGCGTGTAAGACGGTGAAAACTGTTTCTAAAGCTGGCCGGCCGGTTTTCTTTTGAATATCAACCGGTATGCCACGACCATTATCAGTTACCGTAATACTATTATCTGGTTCAACCACAACATCAATTTTAGTCGCAAAACCGGCTAAGGCTTCATCGATCCCATTATCAATGATTTCCCAAACTAAATGGTGTAACCCTTGGGAACTAGTTGAACCAATGTACATCCCCGGGCGTTTGCGAACCGCTTCAAGTCCTTCTAAAACTTGAATTTGACTAGCATCATATTCTTCGGCTAATTTTTCTTGCTTTTCTTTATCAATGTCAGTCATTATTTTCCTCCTTCGTTAACGTGCCATGCGCCACTTGAAAAATCAGCGGCTGATTAATTAATTTTTTAACAATATCATCTAAGGATGGTGTGGTTAAAAAAGTTTGTACTTTATTTTGAATCGTTTTCAGTAAATGTGTTTGCCGTAATGGATCTAATTCTGATAACACATCATCAAGTAGTAAAACTGGGTACTCACCCGTTTGTTCATGCATTAATTCAATTTCTGCTAATTTAACACTTAATGCCGTGGTCCGCTGCTGTCCTTGTGAGCCATAAATTTGAACATTATTACCATTAATCATAAAGGCAATATCATCATGATGCGGACCAATCAAAGTCGTTCCCCGTTCAATTTCACGTGTTTGTTGTTGTTCATATAATTGTTGTAAACATTGCTGCACTGCCACTACACCTTTAGCAATCGTATTCTCATCAACTTGCGTTACATAATGCAAAGTCAATTGTTCACTTTGCTTAGTAATTTGTTGATGTAATTGCGCGGCCCATTTTTGCATACGCATAACAAACGCCGCACGAGCGACAATAATTTGTGCTCCTAAAGTTGCTAGCTGTTCTGATAAAACTGCTAAATAAACTAAATCTTGGGCTTGATGCAGTTGCAACTGACGCAAATACTTATTACGTTGTTTTAAAACTTGACGGTATTGCGTACTAGCATATAAATACTGCGGATTAACCTGACCGTATTCCATATCAATAAAGCGCCGGCGAATGCTCGGACTGCCTTTCACTAAGGCTAAATCTTCTGGTGCAAATAAAATCACATTAAAATTACCGACATATTGTGATAAACGTGCTTGTTCCAGATGATTGACCCGGGCTTTTTTGCCCTTTTTGCTAATAACTAGTTCTAATGGTAGTGTGCCAACTTGGCGAACAACTTGACCGCTAATACGTGCAAAATCATGATGCCACCTAATTAATTCCCGATCACTATTCGTGCGATGACTACGGGCCAAAGCTAAAACATAAATCGCTTCTAACAAATTAGTTTTGCCCTGCGCATTAGCACCTAATAAAACATTAACTTGGGGTGAAAAAGTAACATCAAGATTGGCATAATTGCGAAAATTGTGTAATTGTAAACGTTGAAGATACATAATTACGCGATTTGATATGCACCAACATCAGGAATTTGGATACAATCGCCATGCGATAACTTCCGACCACGACGTTTTTCAATGGTATTATTAACAATAACGTCATAATCAGCTAAAAACCATTTAGCTTGACCACCAGTCGCAATAACACCAATTTCTTTTAAAAATTGTCCTAATGTGATGTAATCAGATGATATTTGAATGGTTGTTAATGACATGAACTCACCTTAATTATTTAGGTAATGAATGAAAAACGGAGGTTAATACCAACAAATTAACCACCGTATTACGCTCATTAAATTAAAATTACTACATATATTATTATAGTCTTTTTTGCCCTAAATAACAATTACTTCTCAGTAGTAGCACGCCTTTTAACGCTTACTAATTGCAATTAGATAATCTATTTAAAACTTAATAATTTGCTTCAATTATCATTTATTACTATTTAAAATTAATCCCTAGTTAAATTATTAAACTGGCTTTTTAGAAATGCCTTAAACCTGTTAAACTATAATCAACAAACTAAAAGAGGATTACCAATTATGAAAAAAAGAACGATAAAACGGCTTATCATTACCATTAGCATTATTTTAATTATTTTATTGTTAATTGGTTTAGGTTGTGATTACCGGCATCGTTTGCATATTATCTTTATTCAACCGCATTTTAATCGCCAGGTTCTCATTACTACGCTGCGCCAATATGGCAGTTTGGACATTTTCTTATTATTAGCACTAATGATTTTAATGGATGCAGTTCCTGGTTGTCCTAGTTCAGTCATTGGTATTGTTAGTGGCATTTGTTTAGGACGACGTTTGGGTTGTTTAGTTAATCTAGTGGGCATGATTGGAGGCAATATGCTATCAATGTTGGTCATTCGTCATTTTGGCATTGCCAAATCATCTTCGAAACATAGTAGAATTATTAAAGCCATTATGCACATGCAGCATCCACTCGTTGGTTTAGTGATTGGTTATGCTGTTCCTATGATTCCCACCGTCTTTACTAATTATGCGGCAACAAAGCTACATTTAAAATGGCACCAATTATTGAGCTGCATGGCATTAGGTGCGTTACCATCAGCTTGGCTTTATGCTTGCGGTGGTGATGCCTTTTTACGTGGTAATAATGTCATTGGTACGATTGCCCTAATTGCCGTAGTTTTATTAATATTCTTAGTAATTATTATCCATCGTGATCGTAAAAAGCATGCTCAGCAGCAATTATCAAAACAATAAATACCACATTATTTCCCAGAACAAGGCAAATGTGGCTAAAGTAACGATACTTTTTTCAAACCAGCCACCAGTCATATAACCATGATGATGCCCATGCCGATGAGTAAGCGGATATAACCATGTTACCCCTTCACTACTTAGTGAATCTTCAATTAGGTGTAACCAATAACCTAAAGCAACGCCCCACCATAATGGTTGGCGTTGACCAAAATGTAAACATAAAAACGTGATTAATAAAGCTGCCCATAACGTATGGGTAATCGTCCGGTGCTTAAGCATTTTCGCAAAGGGATTAAAGCGTCCCAAAATTGAATCTTGCTGATCAATATCAGGTAATAATGCTCCCAACGCAATGCCACCAGCAAACCAAGTAACGCTAGTAAAATCGGTAGTATTTAAAAGTGGCATTAATGACGGCCGCGTAGCTAAGGGTAGTAAAAGGGCTTCGCTAACCAGCACATGACTTTTACCTAACATGAAAAAATTCTCCTTAACATCTGTTTTTTTTTAATAATTAGATTACAATAAAGCTAGTATTGTTAGTGAAAGAAGGTATCATTGCGATGCAATTAATCAATCGGAATAACGCACCTGTTATGATTCAAAAACGTATGCGTGAAAATAGTAAATTGCATGCCATCGTTACTACGTGGAAACGCGACCGTAAAATTGAAATTATTAAAAATGGTGGTAAATATTCATTAACTGAAAATGGTTTTCAACATTTCCAAGCTAGCAAATTAAGTGCTGAAAAATGTATCAGTGTGCTAAAGGATAAGATGAAAGTAGAATTCCCACGTAGTCACCAAGTTTACATTGCTTTTAAATAACATTAAAAACAACTGAAGCTATTTTATATGCAAAATAAAAACGACGCAATTAATAATTGCGTCGTTTTTATTATTTTTATAAAGAACTTAACTTCACTAAACAATCATCATTAGTGTTGAAGACTTTGTTGATATTCAGCATAGTAATCTTGTAAAACAGCCAAAATTTTGTCCCCAATGCGTTGGTAATCATCAAACGTCAAGTTAGCTTCAGAAACCCGCAAACTATCACCATCCGCATCAAAACCGCGGCCATACATTAACACAATGCCAAACTTATCAGCTAATCTGACTAAAAAGTCTAATGGCGAATAATTATCCTTAAGATAGTTGCGAAAAGCTTCACTATACTTCAACTTAGCTAAACGATAAACATCAATCATCGCATAATATTTTGAATTATTCTTACTCTTATTAATTGGTAAACCTAAGGCTTCATACAATTTAGCATAGCGATCACTCACAATTTGCCGCGCCGTCAGCACATATTGATCAGGCTTACCACGCAAAATTAAGTGCGTCAACGCAAATAAATCGGCTAAAATTTGTTGCGGGGTTGATAAACCTGAAGTGTGATATAACCCAATGGAACGACTATCAGCTGTCATCCGGTCGATAAACTTCATTTGTGCAGGATTAACCTCAACAATTCCATAACGTTTATTCATTTCTTTTTGATCAGCAGCTGGTAATTTTTGGATTAAATGATCAAACAAATTATTCTGATTAACAGCAATCATGCCAAGCCGCCAACCAGTTACCCCAAATAACTTTGAAAATGAATATACTAACAAGGTGTTATACGGAACAACACTGTAAACACTTTGAAAATCATCAACAAACGTGCCATAAACATCATCAGTAATAATTAATAAATTAGGATTTTTCGCTACTGCTCGTTGTAAATGTGCCAGTAATTCTGGCGTTAATGAGCGTGAACCAGGATTACTTGGATTTACTAAGAAAAAGGCCTTAATACTTGGATCTTGTAACTTATCTAATTCTTCGCCCTTTAATTCCCAGTTACGTGATTCTTCAGCACTTAAATGTAATTCAACTAAATCATAATCATTTAATATCGGAATTTCTAAATACGGTGTGAAAATAGGCGTATTAATTGCGATTTTATCACCCGGGTTAAGAATATGATTTTCTTTCAACGAGTTAAAAATATACACAATCGCCGCCGTGCCACCTTCAGTTAAGAATAAGTTAGTTTGATCAGCCAGCGGTTTATTTTGATACAAAATTTCTTGCAAATAGCGGTTAAGAATTTTTTCCGTATATGGTAAAACCCGACTGGGCGTTGGATAGGTATTACCAATTACCCCGTTCGTGAATTCAGCCACTACCTCATCAAGATCAAAGTGCAAATCATGATGTAAGTAAGTGAATGCATCAATTAAAAAACGATCAATTTCATTATCATCTGGATCTAAAAAAGCCTGTAAACGATTAGCAATGCCTTTTTTATCAATATAACCAGCTAAATCCCCATGATCAATAGTTCGTTTGGATTCTTTTACGCCGAATTCAATTAATCGCGCTTGTGCTAAGCGTCCTTTCGTATTAATCCAGTTAGGATTGCCACGCCCTGCATCAAGCAACTGCGCATGTTGTTTATTATGCTGTGCAATAGCGATCATTTCTTCGCTAATTTCAAATGCACTAATCCGAGCTAGTGCTTTTTCTTCAGCTGCATCCATAGTAATATTCCTCCAAATGTTTCTATTCTTTTATATTGTAGCGCAATTTATTAACGAACATCGCTAAAATGAATTCATTAAGGCATACAAAAAAGCGGATAGCTTTAGCTATCCGCTTTAATAATCATTATTCAATATTATGAACCACTGATTGTAACTTTATGCATAATTAACAATGCAATAGCAATGATACCAACTACTACGAAGAAGATAGCCCAGCATAATTCGATTGGACCAAATACTTTCTTAGCATGGTTATCATGCTTTTGTAAGTAGATGTACAATGGTACGCCTACACCGAACAAGATTGTTAATAACAATAAGTTAGTGTAACCAGCAGCGTATACTAACCAAACTGTGTATACACTAGCAATAATACCAATGATGATATTACCAGTCCGTCCTGGTGTACCAGCAGGTTCTTGCATTGAGAACTTCAATTGATAGAATGCAGAGAACATGTATGGAATCAAGATGGCAGCTGTTGAAATTGTGTAGAATAATTGGTAAGCAGATGATGTTACCAAGAATGTTAAGATAAACAATTCAGTAGCTGCATTAGTAATAATCAATGATGTTACTGGTGCATGATGTTTGTTTTCCTTAGCAAAGAACTTAGGGAAAGTACCAGTTTTAGCTGCTTCGTATGGTACTTGAGCGGCAAACATTGTCCATGATAACCAAGCTCCAGCAACGGAGATGATTAAGCCTAAGTTAACAACGATAGCGCCCCATTTACCAACAACATGTTCTAACAATGCAGCCATAGCTGGTTGTGATAAGCTAGCAACTTGTGCACGCCGCATAACACCTAATGAAAGCAATGTTACTAACATGTAGATTAAGATAACAGTAACAATACCTAAAACAGTAGCAGTACCAATATCCTTACGACGTTTTGCACGACCTGAGAAAACAACGGCCCCTTCAACACCGATGAATACCCATACTGTTACAAGCATGGTACCACGAACTTGTTTCATAACATCAGCAAATGCAAAATGACCACTTGGTGTCATCCAGAAACCTGATGTAAAGACGTTTAATTTGAAAGCGACGATCATTACAACGATGAACAAGAACAATGGTACTAACTTAGCAATAGTAACAATGGTGTTAATGAATGATGCTGATTCTGCCCCGTGAAGGAGTAAGAAATGGCATCCCCATAAAATAATTGATGCAACGATGATTGACCAAATATTTTGACCATTGCCGAAGATTGGTAAGAAGTAACCAACTGAACTCATAAGTAATGTTGCGTAACCAACGTCACCTAACCAAGCTGATGCCCAGTAACCCCATGCAGAGTTAAAGCCCCAGTACTTACCAAAACCTTCTTCAGCGTAACTATAAATACCGGCATCAAGATCTTGACGTTTCATTGATAAGTTTTTAAAACTTAAAGCCAAGAAAATCATACCGATACCAGCGATAATCCAACCAATAAGGATAGCGCCGGCGCCGGCTGGTACTCCAGCCATGTTTTGCATTAAGTCGAAAACCCCACCACCGATAATTGAACCGATGACTAACATGGTTAATTCAATGAGGTTTAACTTTCCAGCTGACTTTTCTTCACTCATGCTGTTTCGCCCCTCTATATTAATTTTTAACTATTAACCGAATAACAAATATAATAGCGTTGTTTGAATCAAACTAATGATTCAAACAAAATATGTAAGAACTGCCTTTGACGACAGTTCCCATGATTAGATACTAAAATTAGTCTTTAGTAATGATAGTACCTGCACCTTCACTTAAGAACTTATCAACGTTTTCAAGTGATGTGATAACTGCTTTACCATTTGGTTTGTTTTCAACAAAGTTGATAGCAGCTTGTACTTTTGGTAACATTGAACCTTTTGCAAATTCGCCTGATTCGATGTATGGCTTCAAATCTGCAACAGTTACATGTTCCAATTTCTTTTGATCTGGTTTGTTGAAGTGTACGTATACATTGTCAACAGCTGTTAAGATGATTAACATATCAGCATCGATTAATTCAGCTAATTTTGATGAAGCTGAGTCTTTATCGATAACGGCTTCACGACCAACTAAACGGTTACCATCTTTAACAACTGGCACACCGCCGCCGCCGCAAGCTACAGGAATTACACCAGCATCTAACATAGCGTTAACAACTTTGTATTCCTTAACGCCGGTTGGTTTTGGTGATGGAACAACACGACGATAGCCACGACCAGCATCTTCAACATACTTGAAGTCTGGATGTTCGCTTTGTTTTTGTTCCATTTCTTCTTTTGTATAGAATGGACCAACTGGTTTAGTAGGTTCTTCAAATGCATGGTCATTAGCGTCTACTTCAACTTGTGTTACGATTGTTGCAACATCTTTGTTGATACCGTGGTTTGCTAATGCTTCATCCAAAGCGTTTTCTAACCAGTAACCAATACTACCTTGAGTCATAGCAACTGCTGTGTCTAAAGGCATTGCTGGGTTCTTAGGTGTTGAACCAGCTTCTTGTTGTAACAACAAGTTACCAACTTGTGGGCCATTGCCGTGAGCGATAACTAATTGGTCACCGTTTTCGACAAAGCTTACTAAAAATTCAGCAGTTTTACGCAATGCTGCCATTTGAGCAGCTGCAGATGGATCATCTGTTAAGATTGCGTTACCGCCTAAAGCAACTACAATTTTCTTTCCCATTGTATGTGCCCCTTCCTAAAATATTTGTTAACTTTATTAAATAAAGTTAAAACTAACCTTTATCAGTATAGCATATTTAACCGCTTACTCCTAGAGTAAATCAAGGTTTTTAATGTAAATTTTTTATATAAAAAAAAGCAGGTACACATTGTGTACCTGCTTTAATTATGCGCTTATCGCACTATCAACTAATCCATTTGAAGATTAAACTTCAGGAATGAATAAGTTACCGTTTGTTGCGGCCATGATAGCTTTGATTGAGTGCATACGGTTTTCAGCTTCTACGAATTGCCATGCATACTTGGAGCGGAATACTTCGTCAGTAACTTCCATGCACTTCAAGCCGTACTTTTCGTATACGTCTTTACCATATTTAGTGTTTGTGTCGTGGAATGCTGGTAAGCAGTCCATGAAGATAAGTTCGTCATCTGGTGTGCCAGTTGCTTTCATCATGTCCATGTTGATTTGGTATGGTTTCAACAAGTTGACACGTTCTTCCCAGTTTGATTCACCCATTGATACCCAAA
This sequence comes from Candidatus Paralactobacillus gallistercoris, assembly GCA_018883675.1. Lineage (GTDB taxonomy): Bacteria > Bacillota > Bacilli > Lactobacillales > Lactobacillaceae > Paralactobacillus_A > Paralactobacillus_A gallistercoris. The sequence continues at coordinate 17,420 of JAHLFS010000017.1, forward strand.
CGTCACCGTAGATAACGTTTGAATCCTTAACACCTTCGTTGATGTCGTCAGTGATTGTGTAGTGTGCGCCTGATTCTGCACATGCCTTGTCAGCCATGTCAGTAATTTCTTTACCTGGGAATAATTCCTTAGGTGATAATAAGCGTACATTGATACCAACGATTGAGCCTGCTACTAACAAGCTGTTAGCCATATTGTTACGGCCATCACCAACGTATGTTAAGTTGATACCCTTCAAATGACCGAATTTTTCTTTGATTGTCATGAAGTCAGCGATCATTTGTGTTGGGTGCCACATATCACTTAAGCCGTTCCATACTGGTACGCCAGCATGTTTTGCTAAGTTTTCTACATCGCTTTGTGCGAAGCCACGGTATTCGATACCATCGAAGAAGTTACCTAATACGATAGCTGTATCTTCAATCGATTCCTTGTTACCTAATTGCATATCTGCTGGGCTCATGAATTCTGCGCTTGCGCCTAAGTCATGTGCTGCTACAACAAAGGATGAACGTGTACGTGTTGATGTCTTTTCAAACAACAATGCGATGTTTTGACCTTCCATGTAGTGATGTGGAATGTGATGATGCTTTAAGTACTTCAAGTGTTCACCGAAGTCTACTAAGTAGTTGATTTCATCAGCTGTGAAATCTTTCATAGCAAGTAAGCTACGACCTTGGAAATGTGATGCGTAACCTTTCTTTTCCATGTATGCTATACCTCTTTCAAATATTTTGAAGTTTTTGATCTAATTAAAGATCTTCACGAACAAGTGGGCAGGACATGCAACGTGGGCCGCCACGACCGCGTGATAATTCACTTGAAAGTACTTCAAGAACTTTCAAGCCATGTTTACGTAATGCTTCGTTAGAAACATAGTTACGGTTGTATGTTACTACAACGCCTGGAGCGATTGCTAATGTGTTTGAACCATCGTTCCATTGTTCACGACCAGCAATGATAGGATCACCGTTACCAGTTGGGATTAAGTCTAATTCGCTTAAGCCTAATTCCTTCTTCAATACAGCTTGTAAATCATGGTTGTATTCTACGCTGAAGCCTTCTTCATTGTCAGCTGGGTGTAATGTCCAAGTATCAATCTTGCCACCTTCGCCCAAGATACCTGGGTGAACAGTGAATTGATCCTTGTTAACCATTGTAAATACAGTATCTAAGTGCATCATAGCATGGTTATGTGGAATATGAACAGCGATAATTGTGTCGTAGTTGCTGTCCTTGAATAAGCTACGAGCTACATCTTGGATAGCTTCGGCAGATGTACGTTGTGATACACCGATAGCCATTACGTGATCGCTAAGGACTAATTCGTCCCCACCTTCGATACGTGTTGTGTGGTTACGATCGCGCCATACATGTAAACCTTTGTTTGCGAAACGTGGGTGGTATTTAACGATCATATCCATGAATAATGATTCACGTGTACGAGCTGCAAAAGTCATATGGTTGATTGTTAAACCATCGCCGATTGAAGCTTGTGGATCACGTGTGAAGTATACGTTAGGCATTGGATCCATGTAGAATGGATAATCCTTGTCTTCAGCAACACTTACTAAATCCTTAGGAGTGAAGTCTACTTCGTTTTTACGTACCCCAGCAATAATCTTGTTAACCATTGCTTGTGTATCCATGCTCATTAAGTATTCCTTTAATGCGTCATGGGTTGTACCTGCTGCATAGCCGGATTCTGCTAATTCTTGTTCAACAAAACTATCCTTGACTTTGCCAGCATCAATTGCTTCTGCTAATAATTTTTCAACATAGAGTACTTCTACTCCGTTGTCGCGTAAAGTATCAGCAAAGTAATCGTGTTCCTTTTGAGCAACTGGTAAATATGGAATATCATCGACTAACATACGTTGCATCATGTCAGGTGTGAAGTTTTCAACTTCTTCGCCAGGACGGTGTAACATAACAGTCTTTAATTTACCAATTTCTGAAGTAACATGAATTGGTGATGTCATTGTCATAACCTCCTTTTCAACTTACAAGTGCATTATATAATCATTATTTTGTGTATGCAACCGTTTACTTGCATTTTTTTAACGTTTTTTACATGCAAAAAAAATGTAAACGCTACAAATGCTTTTATATCAACGTTTTCAAAGGTATTTTTTACCTTTTTTTTACTAAAAATTTTTAGTTCATTTTCCGTACATAAGCATTGATTTAACAGTCTTTCGCTATCCTCAATATTATCCAAGCTATTTTTTATTTTTCAAAATTCTTTCACCACTTAGTAACGACTTTTTTTGATACAATTATTAAGATGATTTTTTACTAAGGAGGAGAAATGAATAATGCTAGCAAATCATTGCGAAATTACGATTAATGAGCATGCGTATATTAAAATCTTGCCCGATACCCAATATAATTTAGAAGTTTGGAAACAACCAACTACTACAAAGCAATCTCAACGAATTGGTCGAATGGATTATAAATACCATCGTGATGCTTTTGCCGGCTTTATTTATCGTTTATTTCCGCAAATCGATATGATCCAAATTCATAATTTGCAAAAACAAATTAATCCTTTCTTTGAGTTAGAAATTTAAATTAATAAAGGACAACAAGATGTTTGATACAGTTCAAATTAAATTATTAATCATGGCGGTTGCAGCAGCGCTGGTTACGCTTAGCATTTTATTTATTACATGGCGGCAGCACCTTTGGCGCTGGCAAACAACAATTCCGCAAGTTATTGTTTTAATACTGATTTTGTTAATTATTATTGTTTTACTACACTGGATATAAAAAAAGAACGTGCCGCGGCCACGTTCTTTTTTTATTACTAGAAAGCTTTAGAGTTAAGGAGGTTAACACTATTGAGATAGAATAATTATTTTAATTATTCACCGTACTACCTCACAATTTGATGTGAAGCACAACAAATTATCAAGAAACATAACAATTCTTGATAGGATCAGCACTGATTGCGCATTTAGTGCTCTCCTTCACCGCGCTTTCCCTAGAGTTAGCGTTTTGTAATCGTTTTCTTACGATTACAACTATATCATTGCATATTTTCACAATACTTGTTAAATAATCAGCTCATTAAAAAAGCGGTTAGTTTGCTTACTAACCACTTAATTAATTAATTTATTTATTAATATGTTTGTCTTGATAAATACTCTTTAATAAACGCGCGATGTTTTCAGCAGAAAGGGCAATATCATGCTTGCTTTCTTTCATTGCAATATCGAAAGGCTTATTGTCAATCGCAGCGGAAAAAATAGCGTCAACGCCATCTTTGGCATAAAGATCACTAACATCGCCGCCAATTCGACCAGCTAAAACAATTACCGGCGCATTCGGGGCCACTTCTTTAGTGGCTTTAGCAACACCATATGGGGTTTTTCCGTATTGGGTTTGTTCGTCAACACTACCTTCACCGGTGAAAACAAAATCAGCATCTTGTGCCTTTTGTTTTAAATGGCTAAATTGCACTACTAAATCAATGCCCTTGCACATTTTGGCTTTAGTAAAGGCCATTAAGCCAGCGCCTAACCCACCAGCAGCACCAGAACCGGGAATATCAGCCACATCTTTATCAAGATCTTGTTTAATGACTTCAGCATAATGTTTTAAATTAGCATCTAATAACTTAACCATTTCAGGTGTTGCACCTTTTTGTGGGCCAAAAACAGCCGAAGCGCCTTTAGGACCAACTAACGGTACAGCTACATCAGAAGCAACTAAAATCTCGGTAGTTGCAATGCGGGGATCAACATGACTCATGTCAATATGACGCAAATTATTTAAAGCACCGCCACCACCAGGAAATTCATTGCCAGCTGCATCAAGCAAGCGTACCCCAATGGCTTGAGCCATACCTGCACCACCATCGTTAGTAGCACTGCCGCCAATCCCTAAAATAATCTTTTTTACTTGATGGTCTAAGGCATCTAAAATTAATTCGCCAGTTCCATAAGTAGTAGTAACTAGCGGATTACGTTGTTCAGCCGGCACATATTGAAAGCCACTAGCTTGAGCCATTTCAATAACAGCTGTCGTGCCATCGCCTAAAATACCATAATATGCATCAACTGGTGTGCCTAAAGGTCCAGTAATATTACGATGAATTAAATGACCATTAGTGGCATCAACTAGGGACTGCACTGTTCCTTCGCCACCATCAGCCATTGGTACTAGAGTATATTCAGCTTCAGGAAAAATCCGGGCTAACCCGTCTCTAACCGCCGTAGCCACTTCTTGTGCCGATAAGCAATTCTTAAAAGAATCAGGAGCAATAACAAACTTCATCTTACCAAAATCTCCTCTCACTTTTACTTATTATACTAAATGCATAAAGCCATATAAAACGGTCGCAACAATTGTGGAAGCTAAACCGGAACATGTTTCATATAGCATTGCTTGTGAACGTTCCTTAATATCCATATGCATAGCATTGGCAGTTACGTGGAAATAATTACCCTGTGGTAACTGGTCGATGATAGTTGCTGATGTATGTACCATCGCAGCCGCTGCCAACGGTGATACACCAAAACCAAGAATGGCTTTTGAAAATGACTTCGTAGCCAAAATAACCCCGGTTGACGTTGAAGCAGTAGCAGCACTCATTAATAATCCTGATAATGGTGCTAATAAAACGCCTGGAACATGTAAAACTTTGACTAAATGAATTAATTGGGCTGGTAAATCAGATGAAGTAATCGTAGCACCAATCGCACCCGCACCAATTAAAATTAATACCACATCCGTCATCCGACTAACACCGGTCATCGCAAAATGGCGTAGTTTTTTACCTTGTTTCATTGCCAAAGCACCAATAATAGCGGCAATTGGTAAAGCATACATCGCATCAATATGGATATTAGCTAAACAGTTAATGTGCAAAAGCGTGCCAATTGGACTCAATAATAACAAAACAATGGCGACAATTGGCGCAACTAAAGAAGTACCCAATGATGGTAAAACATTTGGTTGGTCAGGGGCTTCATCTAGATTTTGCAAATCTTCATCTAATACTGGCGACCCCTTATGTTTAATTAAATTAGCAACAATTACTGTTGCTGCTAAAGCAAACAAGGCTGGAACAAAATCAACCATCATAACTTGATTTAGTTGCAAACCAAAACCTTTGGCGGCAGCAATCGTATTCGCATTAGGTGAAATAATATTACCAGCTTTACCGCCACCTGATAATGCCACAATCAACGCTAATTTGGAAATATTTAACCGCCGGCCAACTTCCAACGCAATCGGTGCAATGATTAAAACCGTTACGGGAATAAATACGCCAACAGCAGTAATAATCATTGAAGCCAATGCCAATGATAAAATAGCTAATTTATCACCTAATTTATCAATAATAGCGCGAGCAATCGTGTCAGCTGCACCGGATTCCATCATTACGCCGGCTAACATACCAGCCGCTAAGACCCGGACGACGGTCCCCATTACACTTTGGGTACCTTTAACGACCAAGTTAACGGTATCGGCTAAACCAGCACCACCAATTAATGCACCAATAATAGCGCCCAAAATTAGTGAATATACTGGATTAAGTTTCTTTAAAATAAGAATAATTGCAACTGCTAAGCCGATTAAAGCGGCCCACCACGGAATAATTACAGACATTGTTTTAATTTTCCTCCAAGCCTTTCATTAAATAAAAAATCAGTCTGTATTAAGCATATTTAAATCAATTTATGAAAGCAATGAATAATTTCTTTCTATACAAAATCGTTACAAAAAAATGTGCTGTAATTACAAAAAATTACAGCACATTTTACAAAACATTAGTCTTCTTTTACTTTAGCAATTTTGCCTTGTTCAATGTAAACACTCAAGATACCAATATCAGATGGATTTACACCACTAATCCGACTAGCTTGCGCAATCGTGGTTGGATTAATCTTCTTAAATTTTTGCCGTGCTTCGGTTGCTAAACCGTTGATATCATCATAATCAATGTTGGCCGGAATCTTCTTAGATTCAAGACGTTTTAATTTAGCAACATTAGCTTCTTGCTTCTTAATATAGCCAGCATACTTAATTTGAATTTCAACTTGTTCAATTACCCGGCGATCAAGTTTCTCTGGTGGCGCCGGAATGAATTGGGCCAGATCAGCATACTTAACTTCAGGCCGTTTTAAGAAATCACTAGCTAAAACGCCATCTTTTAATGGTGTAGAACCTTTTGCTTCCAAAAAGGCTTGTACAGCTGGAGTTGGCTTAATCCGAATACTTTGTAAACGAGAAAGTTCTTTTTCAATAGCTTCTTTCTTATTTAAAAATGCTTGGTAACGTTTTTCGCTAATTAAACCTAAGTTATAGCCTTTTTCAGTTAACCGCAAGTCAGCATTATCACTCCGTAATAATAACCGGTATTCGGCCCGACTAGTAAGTAAACGGTAAGGTTCAGTAGTACCTTTAGTTACTAAGTCATCAATCATGACGCCGATGTAAGCATCGCTCCGATCTAAGATAAATGGTTCTTTGCCTTGTACTTTCAAAGCAGCATTAATCCCGGCAATAATACCTTGACCAGCGGCTTCTTCATAGCCAGAAGTACCATTAATTTGCCCAGCAGCATACAAATTCTTAATCCGCTTTGTTTCCAACGTCTTCTTTAATTGCCATGGTTCAATGACATCATATTCAATGGCATAACCAGGCCGCATCATTTGGGCATGATGTAAACCTTCAACGGAATGCAACATTTCTTGTTGAATTTCTTCCGGCAATGAAGTTGAAAATTCACCAACATAGTATTCTTCTGTGTCACGACCTTCAGGTTCAAGGAAAATTTGATGCCGTGGTTTATCTGCAAAACGAACGATTTTATCTTCAATGGATGGGCAGTAACGTGGGCCGACACCTTTAATATCACCTGAGAACAATGGTGCACGATCCAAATTATCACGAATAATTTGGTGCGTCTTACCATTAGTGTAAGTCATCCAGCATGACATTTGTTTATCCACTGGTAAGTAATCAGCATCCGGCGTTTCATAGCTAAATGCGTTTGGCGTAGCGTCTCCGGGTTGTTCAATAGTTTCATCATAGTCGATAGAATGAGCGTTAATCCGTGGTGGCGTACCAGTCTTAAAGCGCCGCATCTTAAAGCCTAATTCTTCCAAATTTTCGGATAATTTAATAGAAGGTAAAGTATTATTCGGACCAGATGAGTAGTGTAATTCACCGATAAAAATCTTACCGCGTGAACTAGTTCCAGCAGCTAAAACAACTGCTTTAGCCCGGTAACGTGCACCAGTATTAGTTACTACTCCAACTACTTGATCATCTTCAACAATTAAACGATCAACCGTTGCTTGCCGTAAAGTTACGTTCGGTTCATTTTCCAAAGTATCTTTCATGGCAGCATGATAAGCATACTTATCAGCTTGTGCCCGTAAAGCTTGAACAGCTGGTCCTTTACCAGTATTTAACATCCGCATTTGTACGTATGTTTTATCAATGTTACGACCCATTTCGCCACCTAAAGCATCAATTTCACGAACAACAACCCCTTTGGCTGGTCCACCAATTGATGGGTTACATGGCATAAATGCAACCATATCCAAACTAATTGTCAGCAATAAAACTTTTTCGCCCATGCGTGCTGCCGCCAAACCGGCTTCACAGCCAGCGTGACCAGCACCAACAACGACGACATCATATTGTTCATTTGATTCGTATTCGCGCATTTTATTTCCCCGTCAATATTTTTATTTACCTAAGCAGAAACGACTAAACAATTCATTAATCATTTCATCAGGTGATGAATCACCGGTAATTTCACCTAATTCTTCCCAGCAGTTAGTAAAATCAATTTGTACTAAATCAATTGGCATGCCGGCGTCAACACTATTAATTACATTATCTAATGAATGTGATGCTTGCTTAAATAAAGCCGTTTGCCGTGCACTAGTAATCATTAAGTTATTTTGACTATTTTCAATGCCACTGAAGAACATTGCTGAAATGCGTTGCTTCAAAGCATCGATCCCATCATTGTTCAAAACGGAAATTGGCAAGATTTCATCACGGTCAACTAATTTACTCAAATCAGCAACTGTGGTCTTTTGCGGCAAATCAATTTTATTTAAAATAACAATCCGGGCCTTATCCTTAGTAGCGTCAATTAATTCACGATCTTCTGCTGTCAAAGGCGTGCTAGCATCAATTAATAATAAAACTAAATCAGCTTGCACAATGGCCTTTCGACTTCGTTCAACCCCGATTTTTTCAACCTTATCTTCAGTATCACGAATTCCCGCCGTATCAATTAACTTCAATGGAATATTATTAACATTAACGTATTCTTCCAAAACGTCGCGTGTTGTCCCAGCAACATCAGTAACAATCGCCTTATCTTGGTGTAATAACTGGTTTAATAAACTAGACTTACCAACATTAGGCCGACCAACTAACGCTGTTGCTAAACCATCACGTAATACTTCACCGTCTTGGGCAGTAGCTAGTAACTTCGCAATCCGTTGTTTAACATCAAGGGCCGTTTTCTTCATTAAATCAAGGGTAATTTGGTCTTCATCATATTCAGGATAATCAATATTAACTTCAACCTTACCCATGACTTCCATAATATCATCACGTAAATCGCGGATAGCTTGCCGTAAATTACCGCCTAATTGATCAACGGCGACTTGCCGGGCCCGGTCACTTTTGGCATCAATCAAATCTTCAATTGATTCTGCTTGTGTTAAGTCAATCCGTCCGTTCAAGAAAGCACGTTTGGTAAATTCACCTGGTTCAGCAGCCCGGGCCCCATTAGCCAATAATAATTCCAAAATACGGTTAGTAACGACAATCCCACCATGACAATTAATTTCAACAATGTCTTCGCGGGTGTAAGTCCGTGGTGCCCGCATAATGGTAACCATTACTTCGTCAACGATTTCATTATCATTATCAGGATCAATGATATGACCGTAATTCATCGTATGGGTGGCAACTTTAGTTAAATCTTTACCCTTAAACAATTTATTAGCAATATCAACGGCTTCATCACCAGACATCCGTACAATTGAAATCGCACCGACACCAGGTGGCGTTGAAATGGCAGCAATCGTATCATATTCGGTTACTCTATTTGGCATAATAAAACTCCTTTCCTAATTAAAAACAATAAAAAAAGTGCTTTCCATCCAAACTGGTAAGTTTGGATAAAGCACTTTGACTACTTTATCGAGTTATTAATAAGAATGATTAATTACAATATATCATGTTTTCTATATTTGTCAATTTTAGTAAAACTTCATAAAAATGTGCCATATAATAAAGATGTTTACGATTACATAATATAATTAAAGTAATAACAATTAAAAAAATATCAGAAAGGATAATGAAATGGCCATTTTTGTATACGAAGACAAACGGGCTAAAATTCCATTTTATGAGTGGCGTAATAAAATGAATGCCAAAGAGCCAAGTATTGCGCATAAAATTGATGATATGATTGCAATGATGCAAAACAAGACATTACCATTAGAACGTCCCCGCGTGAAACGCATGCTAGCCCGGTTGCCTTACCGCGATTTATTTAAAATCCGCTTGGGCAAATACCGCTTATTCTTCCTATTTAAGGATGATGATTATTACTTATTGCACGCATTTCGCAAATCTAGTCAACGTACGCCGGAAAAAGAATGCCGCTTAGTAGCGCGTGAGATTGAAGCAAATCACTATACTACTTATCATGAGCAGAAAGGAGATTAGTAATAATGGCCATTTTTGTATATGAAGATAACCGGGGCAAAATACCTTTTTATGAATGGCGTGATAAAATTGCGGCTAAAGATCCAAGTATTTATCGCAAAGTCCAAGATATGATTGCAATGATGCGACAGCAAAATTTGCCGTTAACCCGGCCGTTAGTAAAACGAATGTTATTGCGCTTACCATACCGTGATCTTTATAAAATCCGGTTAGGTAAATACCGCTTAATGTTTTTAGCTGATGGCGGTGATTACTACCTACTACACGCTTTTCGGAAAACAACACAGCAAACGCCAGAAAAAGAACGTCACATTGTTTCCCGGGAAATTGAACGTCATCAATACTTACCATATCAAGACATGACCGAAAATCATTAATAAGAAGTTATATTTATGAATGTTATTAAGTTTATCGTTTACCAAGTATTAAGTAATGAAACCCTTTTTTTAGGCATTATTGCGTTAATTGGCTTATTATTTCAACGTAAAAACCTCTCAGAAACTGTCAAAGGTGTAGTACATACTATTGTTGGCTTTGCTATTTTAATGGCGGGCGTTAATATTTTAATTAATTCCTTATCACCAGTCATTACGAAATTAAATGCCACTTGGCATGTTCATGGGGTACTACCAACTAATGATGCTGCGTTTGGCATCGTCATGCATTTCAACCAGATTGCTAATGATGTTATTCTTACTTTCATCTTAGCTTTTATAATTCATTTGTTTTTAGTCAAAATTACTCCCGGCAAGTTATTTAAAAATGTCTACCTAATGGCGCAGATGATGCTTTACCTAGCCGCTTTTCTCAATGTTACGATTCCAACTGTATTACACACTAATAATTGGGAAACAGTTATTATTGGCGCAGTATTAAGTGCTCTTTATTTAACTTATTCACCGGCTATTACACGTTATTTGGCCCGTCATTGGATGCATGATACCACTTTGGGGTTTATGGACCAAGTGGGCGCAATCATTGCCCATTATGTGGGTAAATGGTGTGGTAGTCGTGATCCCCAGCAAGATGCTGATAATATGCGCTTACCTAAGTGGGCCAGCATGTTTAAAGATGATACTGTCATGTTATTTTTTGTTATGCCCTTAATTTTTATTGGCATTGGCTTAGCCGTAGGACCACATGGCATTCAGCAACTAATGGGGCATACTGCTACCAACAATAACTGGATTATCTGGTTAATTTTACAAGGCATTAACTTCACGGCCGGCATTGTTATTTTGATGTATGGCGTTAATATGTTTATTGCTGCGATTGTACCAGCTTTTAAAGGTATTTCTGAAAAACTATTGCCTGGTGCAATTCCCGCTTTAGGTGCACCAACCATTTTCCCATATTCACCAATGGGCGGAATGTTTGGCTTTTTGGGTTCATCAATCGGTTGTATTTTAGTAACCATCTTAACCATTACTTGTCATGCTCCCGTAATCGTTTTTCCAAGTCCGATTATTATGTATTTTGACGGTATGGTAATGGGCATTTTTGGTAATAAGGCGGGCGGCTGGCGTGGCGCACTTGCAGCTGGTTTCGTAACGGGCATGATTTCTTCAGCCGCCGTGATTTTATTCTATCCTTTAACTGGCAAGATGTTTGGATCCGGGCTGACTTGGTCTAATATTGATTACGCGGTGGTTTGGATGCCCATTTTATACCTATTAAAAGGAATTCGGATGTTAATTTTACATATTTAACAAGGTTACGTACCACGTAGCCTTTTTATTATCGCCAGTAGTAAAATTAGGACTGCCTAAAATTTGTTTTTATTATAACTAATCTGCTGTATAATGTTATTGAAATTTAATTATGAGGTGAATATATGAAAGACCAAGTTTCTAAACATAACGAACAATTAACTAGTCATAAGCAACGGGCCATCGCTCATAAACATCAATTAATTGAATATGCCAACGGCAAATCATTAGAAGAAATTAATGGTAGTGTTGAAGTACCTAAAGGCAAGGGGTTTTGGCGTACTTTGTTAGCATATTCTGGTCCGGGTGCCTTAGTTGCGGTCGGTTATATGGATCCAGGTAACTGGTCAACATCAATTACTGGTGGGCAAAACTTCCAATATTTATTAATGTCAGTGATTTTAATGTCCAGTTTAATTGCCATGCTATTACAATATATGGCAGCTAAACTAGGCATTGTAACCCAAATGGACCTTGCCCAAGCAATTCGCGCGCGCACTAGTCGTTCCTTAGGAATTGTTTTATGGTTACTAACCGAATTGGCAATTATGGCTACTGACATTGCTGAAGTAATTGGTGCCGCTATCGCCTTATACTTACTTTTCAAAATTCCACTAATCATCGCGGTATTTATTACTGTATTAGATGTTTTTCTACTATTATTACTTACTAAAGTGGGCTTCCGTAAAATTGAAGCATTAGTAGTATGCTTAATTATGGTTATTCTTGGTGTTTTTGTTTACCAAGTAATCTTATCTAATCCCAACTGGGCCGCTGTTTTGAAAGGTTTTATTCCTTCACCCCAAATTATGGCAACGCATCCAGATATTAATGGGCAAACCCCGTTGACTGGCGCTTTAGGAATTATTGGTGCCACGGTTATGCCACATAATCTTTACTTACATTCAGCTATTTCCCAAACCCGTAAAATTGACTATGGTGATGAAGAAAACGTAGCGCAAACAATTAAATTTACCTCATGGGATTCGAATATTCAATTAACGATGGCTTTCTTTGTTAACGTTTTACTATTAATCATGGGTGTTTCTGTATTCAAAACCGGTGCTGTTAAAGACCCATCATTCTTTGGGTTATACCAAGCATTACATAATCCGGCGACCGTCAGCAATCATGTCTTAGCGACTGTTGCGCGATCAGGCGTATTATCATCATTATTTGCCGTGGCTTTACTTGCGTCGGGACAAAATTCAACCATTACTGGTACACTAACCGGTCAAGTCATTATGGAAGGTTTCGTACACATGCGCATGCCGCTATGGCTACGTCGGCTAGTAACCCGGTTATTATCAGTTGTTCCGGTCCTCGTGTGCGTTTTAATGACTAAGAACGATTCGCCATTGCAAGAACACATTGCTTTAAACGACCTAATGAATAATTCGCAAGTCTTTTTAGCCCTAGCTTTACCATTTTCAATGTTACCGTTAATTATCTTAACCGATAGTGCTAAAGAAATGGGCCGCTTTAAAAACTCACTATGGGTGAAAATTGCCGGTTGGGTAGCTGTTATTGCTTTAACTATTTTGAATATTATCGGTTTACCTGATCAAATGGTATCATTCTTTAGTGACAATCCCACCCATGCCCAGGTATTATTAGGACATCGGGTTGCTTATGTTTTAATCGTTTTAATGATTTTACTTCTCACATGGACAATTATTGAACTATGGCACAGCAGTAAACATTTACAACCAAATCAAAATAAAAATGAGGAATAATCAATGGAATTAAACGAATTACGAACCGAACAAGATAAAGTTTGGTATGCCACTATGAACCTAGTCCCCCAGGGTTTAGGAGCTGATGAAATTTGTCAAAAAGTTGACCTAACACCGCAAGAATATTATCGTGAATTAGCTTATCACCCTGAATATGCGCGTCCCCATGATTTTGATGAATGGGTATGGGCACATCGGCTTAAAATTGATCCATATTAAAAACAAAAAGGACTTAGCAAAGCTAAGTCCTTTTTAATTAATTGAATAATTGCTGTTTTTAGTACCAACCATGTGCTTGACGGAATGCTAAGGCATTTTGTACAGAGCCATAACGTTGGTTGCAATATTGTTGAAAGACGCGGTCTTGGTTAGCAGCTGATAAATCACCATGCAAGTATGAAATATCTAATTGATACTTACCATAGTAACGACCATTACGAGCAGTATAACTACCACCTGATTCAGCTTGGGCAATCGCATTAGCAGCGGCAGCAGCTGAACCAGTAAACGTAGTTGTTTGTGGTTGTTGTTGTGCTTGCCGCACTGGTGTTGATTGGACATTGTTGCGCACTAGTGTTACCCGTTGTGCGTAGTTATTATAATGAACTGGTGTTTGTTTAGGTTGAACATGCACAGCTGGTGTTGCTGAAGCAACTGAAACTGCTTTAACAGCGGCACTTGGTGCTTTACTTACGGCTTGACTAGCTGCTGATGCGATTGATTTAGCAGCACTTACAGCTGAAACTTGTGATGGTTGTTGTGAAGCCGCACTTACTGGTTTAACAGTTGTTGATGTTGCCACTGATTTAGCAGCACTCATTGCTGAAACCTGCGATGGTTGTTGTGAAGCAACACTTACTGGTTTAACAGCTGCTGATGGTGCGACTGATTTAGCGGCACTAGCAATAGAAACTGCCTTAACAGCAGCACTAGTAGCAGGTGCTACATAAGCATTAGAAGCAACAGCGGAGGTCGCAACTGGTTGTGGCGTCATCCCTGGCATTACTTTTAATACTTGACCAATGTAGATAGTAGTACCGTTAATGTTATTTAATTGTTGTAAAGCGGCAACACTGGTGTGATATGTTTGTGCCAAACCAGACAAAGTATCGCCTGCTTTTACAACAACTGTTTGATAATTATTTTGATCAGGAAGATTTAATTTACTTCCAATTTGTAACTTATAAGGGTTAACGTTATTAAGTTGTTGTAATTTAGCAACACTCGTATGATTAGCAGCAGCAATTTGGGATAAAGTATCACCCGCTTTTACTGTAACAGTAGCTGCATGCGCTGCCATTGGGGCAGTTGTCATTAAGCCACCGGCCGTCATTGTTGTAAATGCTAATAAAGTCTTAACTTTCATAAACTAAATTCACCCTATTTGTTTTATTGATCTTTTTCTATCGTAATATATTTGTTCATAAAAAAGGTGAAAAAAGGGCATATGCAATCAGAGTTTAATCTATTTGTTACACGGTTGTAATATTTTTAATAACTTCAACCGCTTTTTACGTTCATTATTAAAACAATAAGTGTATAATTTTGCTGTAAGTTATTTAATGATAAGAAGGTTTTTATGAAGATGCAAAAATCAGCTAAAGACGTGCTTAATGCACCTTTTAAAACACAAAATATCATTTTTGTCTTTAAAGGCACAATTGTAGGACTCATCACCGGCATTATTGTTAGTGCCTTTCGTTTAATTATCGATAATACTTTAAAACTACTATATAAAGTATATCCATATATGGTTCATCATCCCCAAACTATTATTTTATATGTCATTGGAACTTGCATTTTATCATTAATCTTAGGTTTCATTATTCGTCCCCAATTACTATATGTAAAAGGTTCCGGAGTACCACAAATTGAAGCCCAAATGGAAGGAAAAATTCGAATTAAGTGGTGGCCGGTTTTATGGCGTAAATTTGTAGGCGGCTTACTAGCAATTTGTCCCGGCTTATTTCTTGGCCGGGAAGGTCCTTGTATCCAAATGGGCGCTTGCGTTAGTCAGGGGATTTCGGAAGAAATTTTTCGCAGTAATCCCAATGAAGAGCGCATTATGATTTCATGTGGTATTGCGGCTGGTTTATCAGCTGCTTTTAGTGCTCCTATTGCCGGTGCATTATTCTTATTAGAAGAAATTACGTTTAGTTTTTCACCATTAGTATGGTTAACCGCCCTTGCTTCTTCATTAGCAGCTGATTTTGTTACTTTATTAGTTTTTGGATTAACACCAAGTTTACACTTTACTTATGATTTTAGTATTCCTGTTAATCAATACTGGCAATTACTTTTATTAGGAATAATCCTGGGATTATTTGGTTATTTATACCAACGAGTAATTTTAAATTTGTCAAAGTGGTACGGCAAAATCAAGTTTATTCCTACCGCCTGGCATAGCATTATTCCATTATTATTAGTCATTCCTATTGGCTTGTACTATTGCAAAATTCTTGGTGGTAGTCATGATTTTATCCTTGATATCACTAGCCAACATTTCATTCAATATTTATCAGATAGCTTACCAGCCGTTGGTTTTTTGACAATCTTATTAATAATTCGGTTTGTTTTTTCGATGGTTTCATATGGGGCATCGACACCGGGTGGGATTTTTATGCCGATTTTAGTCCTTGGTGCCACTAGTGGTGCTTTGTATGCTAGCATTATGATTCATTTAGGTTTATTAAAGGAAGTTTATTTCTTAAATATTATTATCTATGCAATGGCCGCTTACTTTGGAGCGATTGAAAAAGCACCCTTTACAGCAATTATTCTTATTTCTGAAATGGTTGGTAGTATTAAACACATGATGCCTTTACTAGTAGTAACGTTAGTTGCTTATCTAGTTAATGACTGGTTAGGTGGCCGACCAATTTACGGTGCTTTAAAAGACACGATGAATTTCACTAAAAATCCAGCGGCAGAAAAATTATCAACATGGTTTAAGCATCGGCAACGCCAATGGCGTAAAAAACATCTCGCATAATAAAAAATAGCGGATCAAGTAAAAATTGATCCGCTATTTTTAACTACTTAACATTATCAGAACTAAGTTCTTCCATGGTAAAGCGATGGTACTTAACATTACCTAATTGTTCATTCATTTGAGCCACTAATTGGGCTTCAGCTAGTGATTGATAACCCCGAAAGCAAACTTCGGCAATATCTTCATGATTAAAAAAGAAATGTTGATTATGGTAAACACCCTCGGGATATAAACAACTATCATATTCAAAATAACCATCTTTACCATTAAACGTTGCAATCGGAAAACGCGTTGTAATCATTAACGGTTGATCACTATTTTTTAACTTTACGACAGAACCAATCGGTAATAATTGCATGATCATAACCTTCTTATATGTAGTTTTAACAATATATTATTATACTCATTTCGTCATTTACTGCCTATGAGTAGCGTTATAATAAAAACATATATTTTATTAAGGAGGAAATTATGAACACACAATACATTGTGGGTGGTGCAAGTGTCACCGCGGCGCAAAATGCCAGTATCAAAGATAACTTATACATGCATGTTAACGGCGCATGGCTTGAACAAGCAACCATTCCCGCCGATAAGCCCGTTACGGGTGGCTTTCAAGATTTAGCTGATGACGTTGAAAAAACGTTAATGCATGATTATCAAGCTTACCATGACGGCAAGTTTACTGCTCCTAATCCGATGTTTGCAGAAGCAATGAAATTACATACGCTTGCCAGTGATTTTACTAAACGTGATGCTGATGGTATTACCCCATTAAAACCATTAATTGCCCAAGTACTTGCTCTTAAAAATTTAAAACAATACGACGAACAATTAGGCGACTGGTTACTAAACGACATGCCATTACCATTTTATGTCTCGGTTAGTCCTGATTGGAAAGATACTACACGACACGCCGTTTTTGTTGAAGCACCTAGTTTAATTTTACCTGACAAAACTTACTATGCTGATAATAATCCGGCTGGTCCCCAATTATTAAAAGTATGGGCCCAAATGTCACAACAATTATTACAAAAGTGTGGCTTTACTGCTGATCAAGCCCACCGTCATGTTGAAAATGCCCTAGCTTTTGATCGGGCTTTGGTTCCTTACGTGATGAGTTCTGAAGAAGCAGCGGATTATCCTAAGCAATATAATCCACAATCATTCGCTAAATTCATCAGTAATAGCCATTTTCTATCTTTAGACAACTTATTAAACACCGTTTTACCACAGCAACCACAACAAGTGATTGTTACTAATCCTAAGTTCTTCCAAGCCCTTGATCAAATTATTAATGATCATACTTTCGAACAACTTAAGAGTTGGTTATTAATTGACGTCGTTAACAGTTTTAGTGGTTACTTAAGTGAAGAATTACGTCAATTATCCGGCATGTTTAATCGGGCATTAGTTGGTAGTCAACAAGCCATTTCACAAGCCAAACATGCTTATCGTTTAACAACAAGTGTCTTCAGTCAAGTAATTGGCGATTATTATGGACGGAAGTATTTTGGCGAAGCTGCCAAAACCGATGTAACTGCTATGGTTCAAAAAATGATCGCGATTTATAAAAAACGGTTGCAAAATAATAACTGGCTTAGTCCCGCAACCCGGGATAAAGCAATTTTAAAACTTGATAAAATCGTAATTAAAGTCGGTTATCCTGATAAAATTAAACCAATTTACCAAAAGTTCCACGTGAAAACGGCCGCTGCTGGAGGGACATTACTCGAAAATATTTTGCATTTTAATAAGATTAGTATTGCTGACAACTTGGCAAAATTTAATCAAGATGTTGATCGCAGTATTTGGGGCATGCCGGCCCAAATGGTAAATGCAATGTATGATCCATCACGCAATGACATTACTTTCCCCGCTGCTATTTTGCAAGCACCATTTTATAGCTTGCAACAATCGGCTAGTGCTAATTACGGCGGCATTGGTGCGGTAATTGCCCATGAAATTTCGCATGCCTTTGATAACAATGGTGCGCAATTTGATGAACTTGGTAACCTTAATAATTGGTGGACAAAAGATGATTACGCTCATTTTAAACAATTAACCCAAGCCATGATTGATGAATTTGATGGCATTGCTTTTGCTGGCGGCAAAGTTAATGGTAAATTGGTCGTTTCGGAAAATGTTGCTGATTTAGGTGGCTTAAGTTGTGCCTTAGAAGCTACCAAACATGAAGAACACTATAACTTAAAGGAATTCTTTATTAACTGGGCAACAATTTGGCGTATGAAAGCACGGCCGCAATATCAACAAATGTTGTTAGCAGCTGACGTGCATGCTCCGCACGAATTGCGTGCTAACGTGCAACCACAAAATTTTGCTGAATTTTATGAAACATTTGATATTCATGAAAACGATGGCATGTGGTTAGCACCTGAGAAGCGGGTACAAATTTGGTAATAATACGCAACAAAAAGCAGCACGTTAATTAATAATTCCAAATATAAACTATCTGCATTGGATAGTTATCAAAAAAATAAAACGGAACATCATGTTGCATGATGTTCCGTTTTTTGACAACAATATATTTTGTTGCATATTGGTATACCTTAAAATGACCTTAATAATAAAAAAAGCGGACATTAAAATGTCCGCCAAATAATCTGCATCGGATACCTTTGTAAGGTACACTTTTATCATATAACGATTATCTGCATAAAACTAATTTCTAGCTTCAATTTAATTATTTTGTATGTAATGAAACAACAACATACCGGTGTGGTTCTACACCCTCTGAATGCGTTGTTACATACTGATTATCTTGTAAACGTTGATGAATTTGCTTACGTTCAAATGACGGCATCGGATCCAATGTGTAAGGTCGTCCAGTAGCAATAACTTCGCGAGCCGCATTATCAGCTACTTTTTTCAAAATAGCTGTGCGGCGTTGTCGATAATCACCAACGTTTAGGATAATCCGCTTTTTTAAATGCGTATAATGATTAAAAGCCGTTTGGGCTAAATACTGTAAAGCATTAATTTTCTGCCCATGTTTACCGATTAAAAAGCCTTCACGTGCTGTTTGTAAATGAAATACCAAGTTATCTTTTTCAGCAGTTACTTTAATTTGAGTAGGAATACTTAACGCCGCAGTAATTGCTTCAAGATATGCAACAATATGATCAGTAGCAGTCTGCAAATCATTGCGTTTTGTTGCTTTAGGTTTTATTACTTTGGGTTTAGTTACTACTGCTGGTGATGCTGCTTTAATAGTAGTAACCGTTGGCGTAGTTGGGGATGCTGGTAAATTAGGTTTTAGATTAACCACTGCTGGTTTACGACCAATACCAAATAAGCCCCGTTTCCCTTCAGTAATTACTTCAACATTTACTTCATCACGCGGTAATTTTAGTACTGCCAATCCTTTTGTAATTGCAGCTTGAATACTATTTCCCTCAAAAATTGGCATAATTTTTTTGATCCTCCATCATAGCAATCAATGATTATTTATGATGTAATATTTTCTTCTTAGCTTTAGCTAAGGCTTTCTTATGCGCTTTTTCACGTTCAACAGCTTCACGTTGTTCGCGACGATGCGTAAATGGTTTCATCACAAATAATGTTTGTAAAGCTGAGAAGGCATTTGTTACCACCCAATAAATGGAAACAGCTGACGCAATACTTTGCGCAGTAAAGAAGATAAAGACCGGCATTACAAACAACATAACCGTGCTGGTTGGATTCTTCGGTTGTCCAATCATTGACAAATATGATGTGAGTAATGTAAAGGCGGCCGCTAAAATAGCCATAACAAAATATGGGTCAGGTTTACCTAATTGCATCCATAAGAAAGTACCATGTTGCAATGCTGGTGTTCGGTAAATCGCTTGATATAAACCAAGTAAAAACGGCATTTGAATCAACAATGGCAAGCAGCCTGACATCGGGTTAACGCCTGCTTCAGAATATAACTTTTGCATTTCTTCTTGCAGTTTTTGTTGCGTTTCAACATCACGACTACTATATTTTTGTTGCAAAGCTTGCAATTTAGGTTGTAATTTTTGCGTTTTAACCATACTGCGACTTTGAATAATGGTTAATGGCAATAACACAATCCGGATAATAATTGTAAAGACAATAATTGCAATTCCCGCGTTGCCAAAAATATGTGAAAGCCACATGATAAAACGAGAAAAATTATAAACAACCCAATGATCCCAAATACCAGAACTATGGCTTGTAATTGGCGTTGTTTTCATACAACCAGCCATTAAAAAAGTCATTGCTAATAGACCAGCGCCAACTAACCAACGCTTTCGTACTTTTTTATTCACTGACAATTCCCTCACTTATTGATCTTCATCAGCAGGCAATAATTGTGCAAGACGCAACACGTGCATAAGGTTGTTTTTTGTTTGCGCCATGTTTAATTTTGTTGCTGGTTTACGAGCAATAACCAAAAAATCAACATCACGCGGTAATTGTGGTTTTACTTCTAATAAGCTTTGCCGAATATAACGCTTGATTTGATTCCGCATCACCGCAGTATGACCAACTTTTTTACCAACCGAAAGGCCAACCCGAAAATGTTTTTGCTGCGGTTTATGTAACTTATAAATTACAAAACAACGATTAGCAACTGATTTGCCAGCATTAAATACCCGTTGAAAATCAGCTTCAGTTTTAACGCGATATGATTTACGCATAATTATTGCTCCTTATGCACGAAACGCGCGAAAAATACTCTTTCAGCCTGGAAAGTTATAGCGAGCATTTTTCACGCGTTCGCGTTGAAAATAATAAAAAAACCACTGAAAAAACAATCAGTGGCCTAAGCAGACAATACTTTTCTACCTTTACTACGGCGACGTGCTAACACCTTACGGCCGTTACTTGTACTCATACGTTTCATAAAACCATGAACGCGTTGACGATGGCGCTTCTTTGGTTGATAAGTTCTCTTTGTAGTCACTGAAGTACACCTCCTTGAACTTATTAAATGAGCATCAACTCTATTTTATTACTAATGTATTTTAACATACCTCAGCATTATTTCAAAGTTTTTTTAAAATTATCTACCCCAGGAACGTTTATCCACAGAAATCACTATTAGCTGTGGATATCCTGTGGATAACGTGTGGATAACTAAATTGGTATAGGTGAATTATCCACAGACTTATCCACAATTTTTTAATTATCCACAGCCTGTGGAAAAAAGTTATCCACAGTTGTGGATAACTTTAATAAAATTCAATATTCATACTACTTTAACCGTGATTAGTTATCCACAATTGCA
Organism: Candidatus Paralactobacillus gallistercoris; assembly: GCA_018883675.1. Classification (GTDB taxonomy): domain Bacteria; phylum Bacillota; class Bacilli; order Lactobacillales; family Lactobacillaceae; genus Paralactobacillus_A; species Paralactobacillus_A gallistercoris. The sequence goes on from JAHLFS010000017.1 coordinate 38,837, forward strand.
TGTGGATAACTATATGACAGCTAACTAGTTATCCACATATCCACAACCTACGATTTTTAGTTTTCCACAGCCTGTGGAAAACTTTACTATGATTTATCCACAGCCTGTGGAAAACTCATTTTCTTAATGTTAAAATTATGTGCTGTAAATAATAAAAAATTAATTTTTTAATTCAAAATAAAGGAAGTGAATTTATGACCCAGTTAATGACTTTATGGCAAAATATCACTACCGAATTAGCTAAACAAATTGGCACAATTACTTACAATAATTTCGTTACGCCCGCAAAACCTATTGCCTTAGATGATGACAAAATCATCATTCAAGTTCCTAACAATGAAGCTAAGCGCTATTGGAATAAAAGCTTAGCTGTTTACGTTGTCGAAACCGCGCGTAACGCTGTTGGCCATGTCATTACTCCTGTTTTTAAATTAGCGAGCGAATTACCACAAAATACACCGCCTAAGCCCAAGCAATACACAAAGCAGCAATTACAACAAGCATCGCAATTAAATGATAAATATACTTTTGATCGTTTCATTGTTGGTAAAGGAAACGATTTTGCCCGGGCAACGGCGCTAGTCGTCGCTGAAGAACCAGGCATTGTTTATAATCCGTTATTGATTTATGGTGGCGTTGGTTTAGGGAAAACACATTTAATGCAAGCAATCGGCCATAAAATGTTAGAAAAAAATCCCCATGCTAATGTTAAGTACATTACTTCTGAAAAATTCACAAATGATTTTATTAACGCAATTCGTTCAAATACGCAGGAACAACTACGCGAAGAATACCGTCATGTTGATGCATTACTAGTTGACGATATTCAATTTTTTGCAACTACTGAGCGTACCCAGGAAGAATTTTTCCACACTTTTAATGATTTGTACGAACAAAAAAAGCAAATCGTTATGACTTCTGATCGCTTACCACAAGAAATTTCGAAGTTAAAAAGCCGGCTAGTCTCCCGCTTTGATTGGGGGGTCTCCACTGATATTACCCCACCTGATTTAGAAACACGCATTGCGATTTTAAAAAGTAATGTCGATACAGACCATCTAACCATTTCTGACTCGACATTAACTTATATTTCAGGACAAATTGATTCAAATGTTCGGGAATTAGAAGGTGCACTTAATCGTGTTGAAGCTTATGCACGCGCTCATCAGCAAACAAATATCACTACTAATTTAGCCGTTGAAGCCTTACAAGGTTTACAAACTGTAACTAAATCACCTGAATTAGCAATCAGTGATATTCAAGAAACCGTCGCTGATTATTACAATATTTCGGTTGATGATTTAAAAGGGAAAAAGCGTAACAAACAAATCGTGAATCCGCGGCAAATTGCAATGTATCTAGCACGGGAGTTAACACCAAATTCTTTGCCTAAAATTGGCAGTGAATTTGGTGGCCGTGATCATACTACCGTGATGCATGCTTATGAAAAAATTCAAGAAAGTATTAACACGGATGACAAAATTAAGGATCAAATTGTGGAATTACGAAATTTATTAAAAAGTAAGGTTGTTGACTCAAAATCCTAATTAGGAACATTTTGGTTAAAAATTAACGCAAAATAAATAACTCATTAACAATTTATCCACAGGTTATCCACAAGATATCCACAGGGTTATCCACAAGCAAGCGTGCTCGCTAATGCACGTGTAGCAAGGGTTTTAATGAGTTATCCACATTATCCACAGGCCCTACTACTATTACTAATAAATATATATTATTATTAATATACTAAACACCAAAGGAGTTGAATGTGATGCAATTTACGATTAATCGTAATGCTTTTATTAAAAAACTAAACGATGTATCACGTGCTATCGCAGCTAAAACGACCATTCCCATTCTTTCCGGGTTAAGAATGGAATTAACACAAGCTGGGTTAACATTAACTGGCAGTAATTCTGATATTTCGATCGAATCATTTTTATCGGCTAATGATGAAAAAAATGCTTTGCTAGTAACTGAACCAGGTGCCATTGTTGTTCCCGCCCATATTTTTAGTGAAATTACGAAAAGATTACCTGATGAAACGATGACTATTCAAGTTAATAATGAAACCTTATTAACGACTATTACTTCAGGACAATCAGAATTTAATATTAATGGCAGTGATGCTAATACTTATCCACATTTACCCGATATCACGGCTGAAAATCAATTAACTTTAAATGCCAATGTCTTGAAGGAATTAATTAGCCAAGTTGTCATTGCGGTTTCTAATCAAGAAACACGCCCAATTTTAACTGGGGTTCATTTTATTATTAATGATGGTAAATTAATGGCCGTAGCGACCGATTCTCATCGTTTAGCGCAACGTAAACTTGAATTAGGGGAATTACCTAAGGATGTTGAATACGACGTTGTAATCCCCGGAAAAAGCCTCCTAGAGCTATCCCGGATGTTAACTGATAATATGAATGACATTACGATGCGTATTAGCGATAAACAAGTATTATTTATTCTAGGTGATACGTCATTTTATTCACAGTTATTACCAGGCAAGTATCCCGACACTACCCGTTTGATTCCCACAAGTGCTAACACTACGATTGAATTTGAAGCCCGGACTTTACTAGCTGCGATTGAACGTGCCTCATTAATGTCCCATGCAGGGCATAATAACATTGTGCGGTTAGTTTTAAATCCTGAACAACAAAGTGCGGTTTTATCAAGTAATTCACCTGAAATCGGAAAGGTTGAAGAAAACTTAGCATTTGTTTCTCTTGAAGGTGCTTCATTGGATATTTCTTTCAATCCTGATTACATGAAAGATGCCTTACGTTCATTTGGGCAAAGTACTATTACTATTGGATTTACGGCAGCACTACGGCCATTTACTTTAGAACCGTCCGAAGATCATGAACACTTTATCCAATTAATTACACCAGTACGAACAGCATAAATTT
>JAHLFS010000018.1 GCA_018883675.1 Candidatus Paralactobacillus gallistercoris
ATACATATTTATAATGCAAGCGTTTTTATAGATAATTTAGTAATCATATTGATATATTAATTAATAATCATTTCGGTATAATTATTTATAAAGGAGGAATTTAAAATGAATGAGCATCTAAAGCAATTACAACAGTGGCTTAATGAACAACACTTGGACGTTGTTTATATCAGCGATCCCACTAATATTCAATACTTTACTGGTTTTTATAGTGATCCTGAAGAGCGAATTTTAGCATTATTCGTTTTTCCTGACCATGAACCATTTCTATTTACACCAGCACTTGAAGTTGATGCCGTTAAACAAACTGACTGGCCTTACCCAGTTTACGGTTATTTAGATCATGAAAAGCCGTTCGCTTTAATTGCTGATCATATTAAACAAATTAATCATCATCCACAATCTTGGGGAATTGAAAAAGATAATTTATCTGTTGATCGGTATGAAGCAATTAAACAACAGTTCCCCACTGCTACTTTTCCATGTAATGTTTCTCGTTTTATTGAAAAACAAAAATTAATTAAAACGCCTGAAGAAATAAAAACAATGACAATTGCCGGTCAAGAAGCCGATTATGCGTTTGAAGTTGGTTTTAATGCTCTTCAAAACGGCCGTAGTGAACAACGGATTGTCGCTGAAATTGAATATGCTTTAATGAAAAAGGGCGTCATGGAGATGAGCTTTGATACCATCGTCCAGGCCGGTGTAGATGCGGCTGATCCTCATGGTGGTCCTAAAGCAACTAGTTTAATTAAGCCGAACGAGTTGGTGCTATTTGACTTAGGAACTGTTTATCATGGTTATATGAGTGATGCTACGCGCACTGTTGCTTATGGTAAGCCAAGTGATAAAGCATTAGAAATATATCAAGTTTGCTTAGAAGCACAACAAACGGCTCAAGCTGCTGTTAAACCAGGGATCACGGCGGCTGAATTAGATAAAATTGCTCGTGATATTATTACTAAAGCTGGTTATGGTGATTACTTTATTCATCGTTTGGGTCACGGGATTGGCACATCAACTCATGAATTTCCATCAATTATGGCAGGAAATGATCTTGTTATTAAACCAGGAATGTGCTTCTCAATTGAACCTGGTATTTACATTCCTGGTGTAGCCGGTGTTCGGATTGAAGATTGTGTACATGTTACTGATAATGGCTGTGAGCCTTTTACACATACTAGCAAAGCATTACATTATATTGATATTAAATAAAGCATAAAAAAAAGCTGTGGTAAGTTAACCACAGCTTTTTTACCTATCATTGATTTATTTTAGAATTTATTAAATGGATCTTTATCATCATCGGCAATTTGTGCTTTAGTAACGTCTTCTTCGGTTTTAACTTCTTCAGCAGCGGCAGGTTTATTAGCCTTTTGTGCTTCAGTTAATTCTTCAGCAACAGCACTGCCATCATGATCTTTAGCTTCACCAAAAGCGCTCTTACCATCGATAACAATGTTATCAAAGTCATCCTTATCCATATCATCGCGCATGGTATCGCCAGCTTCATTTAATTCATTGTCGATATCATTAGTAACTTCATCAATATTTTCCTTAGCTTCGTCGCCTGCTTCAGCAACTTCTTTAGAAGCTTCATCAGCAGCTTCGCTGATTTCGTTATAGTAATCTAAAGCACGATCCTTTAAGTCATGTGCTTTACCAGTGATTTTATTCTTTAATTCATCACCAGTTTCTGGTGCCATTAAGTATGTGGCTGCTAATGCAGACATTCCACCTAAAATAAATCCTAAAAAGAAATGATTTTTCTTTGCCATAACTACATCGCTCCTATTCTTGTGTTTTTTTCTTCTTTAACACCTTAACAGCACGTGCTGCAAGAGATGCTTTAGCAGTAGTTTTACCAATGCTCTTAACGTTTGCCACCAAGTGACGACTTGAATCATTCAAATCAGCAACACTTTGTCCAAGTTTCCCCATTGCAACAAAAACAGGATCAAGTTCACTAACTTTACCATTAACATCAGCAAGTAGTGTATTCGTTTTAGTCAATAGGTCTTCAACTTCATTAGACAACACATTAACATCATTAGTAACTGATTTTACGCTTGTATTTGCTTCAGCAACGGTCGTTTGTAATTCCTTTACTACACGTGCGACCCGTACTAATACAAATACAATAGCAAAGGCAATAAAAAGAAAGGCGATCGCGGCAATTAAAGCTGAAATCTCACCAATCGTCATCTATTAATAACCTCCTCACCTTTAATTAACTTTAGAATACCATTATTCGCAAGCGCATTCAATTAGAAGTATTTACAAATTATCTAAATATTACCTTGTTTCCTAACAATATTTTGCCTAGACTATTATTATTAATATCCTTATAAGGAGTTAGTCATGCATTTATCACTTATCACAATGCAATGGTTTAGTAAAAGTAGTTGGCAGCATATCAGTGCACATTTGTTTAAAATTTGTTTTCAACTCGTTATCTTAACATTAATCTTTGCTATCATTAAGCGGATTGGTGATAATTTTATCCCCCATTTATTTGAACGTAAAGACAATGCTAATGGTCGTTTACAAACAATCAAAACACTTGTTCATAATGCGTTTGCTTATGTAATGATTTTCTTTTATTTATATGGTTTCTTATCAATTCTTGGTGTTCCGGTGGGAACATTAATTGCTGGTGCTGGTATTTTTAGTTTAGCAATTGGCTTTGGGGCCCAGGGATTTGTTAAAGACATCATTAACGGCTTTTTTATTCTTATGGAAGAGCAATTCGATGTTGGTGATAGTGTAACGATTGGCAATATTTCTGGTACTATTTCCGCTATGGGATTAAGAACTACTCAAGTACGTAGTGCTGACGGCACATTAAACTTTATTCCTAATCGCAGTATCGCTATTGTTAGCAATCATTCCCGCAATGATATGCGCGTTTTAATCAATTTACATCTTTTTCCTGATACTAATCTAGAAACAGTTACTAAATTGATTCAAAACGTCAACATGACATTAAAACCGCAACATCCTGAAATTAAAAGCGGCCCTGATATTTTAGGATTAAAAGATTTGGGCAATGGTGAATTAGCCTTCCAAATTCTAATGTATGTCAAAAACGGAACGCAAGGTGACATCCAAAGTACTTTTTTACAAGCATATTTAGCTAAATTAACCGCTGCTGGCATTACCCTGCCAACTACTACTAATATTAATGAAAAATAAAAAATACCGCTGCATTATCACAAACGCAGCGGTATTTTTTATTATGCTTGCCACCAATGCGGCCATCGTTGTGCTAAAGCACGAACAGCGTTACCACGATGACTAATTGCATTCTTTTGCTCAGGAGTTAGTTGAGCTAATGTTTTATGAAGTCGCGGAACATAAAATAAAGGATCATAACCAAAGCCATCATTACCACGCGGCTGCCTTAAAATACGACCATGCAATTCACCTTCAACCACAAGGTCGTTATAAGGTTGATGCGGCTTAGCTAGTACAATAGTTGTGTGAAAAGTAGCTGTCCGTTGATCATCAGGAACATCAGCCAATAATGTTAATAATTTTTGATTATTAGCAGCGTCATCATGATCTTTGGCAAAACGTGCTGAAAAGATCCCTGGTCGTCCGTGTAAAGCATCAACCATCAAACCTGAATCATCCGCCAAAACTGGTAAATTCAATAAATTAGCAATTTGATCAGCTTTTAAACGGGCATTTTCTTCAAACGTTTGTCCCGTTTCCCGCACAGATGGCAAATCAGGAAAATCAGCTAATGTTTTTACTTGCAAACCAGCTTGGGTAAAAATAGCACGATATTCGCGCGTTTTATTTAAATTATGAGTAGCAATCACAATCGTATTAGCAGCTAAATGTAAGTTTTGGTATGGCATCAATGTCTTTTGTAAATATTGTTGCATTTGTTGTTGACGTGCTTTAGCAGCAACTAAACCAGTTGTTAATAAACTAGTTAACGTGGTTACATTAGCACCAACCACATTTTGATAAATACTGTTAATTTGATCACCTTTAGCAATCATCGTTAATGAAGTATCTAATGTAGCTAAATCACGTGCTTCTAAATCTACTTTAACTTTCCCCGTTAACGTATTGCCGACTGTCATTGCCACGGGAAAATTCTTAATATCAATGCAATTACTCATCTGTGCTAATGCCAAAACAATCGCATTATAACAAGAAGCCATAACTGCGCCATCACTAGCCAAAATAACATAATTAATCATCAACGCTTTTTGACTAACTTTATCAAATTGATCGTGCAACGTTGTAGTTAACCAATCAGTAATTTGTGTTAAATGATGTGGCGCATCACTAAGATCAGTGCCTTTAATTACGAGTTGACTACCTTCAGTTGTTGTAGTAATAGCAACATAAATTTTAGTATCACCAGTAGTTACTAATAAAGCTGCGGGCAATTTATCATTAATTCCACTGTAGACATGTAATGGACGAATTGCGTGATCTTCGTGACCATCTTGACGCATACTAATCACTTCCTAAATTAAGATGTTGTGAATGTAACGTTGGTTGTGATAACCATTGTTGTGCTAACTTATCAAAGTGTGCCGTTGTTCCTGTCGTATAAAATTCATGAGATGGTTGATGATGATCATAATTATTCAAATGATAATGATCAAGTAACGCAACAACACTATCAACAGCTGCCACACCCGCATCAATTAATGATACTTCATTGCCTACTGCATTTTGAATAAATGGACGTAACAATGGAAAATGTGTACATCCCATTATTAATGTATCAACATGGGCATCACGAAATGGTTGTAATGTTTGCGTGATAATTGGTTGAATAGTTGGATCTTGATAACGACCCGCTTCAACCAAAGTAACAAAATCTGGTGTTGCTAAAGGTGTGATTACAAAATTAGGATTAATTTCACGTAAAGCAGCTTGGTAAGCAGCACTTTTTATTGTTCCTTCGGTTGCAATTACGCCAATTTTATTATTTGTTGTTCGCCGTGCTGCTGCTTGTGCACCAGGTGCAATTACACCAACTACCGGGATAGCTAATTTGGCCTGTAAAGCTGGTAATGCCGCTGCTGTCGCGGTATTACATGCTACTACTAATAATTTAATATCTTTATCTAATAAAAAACTAACAATTTGCCAAACAAAGTGCTTAACTTCAGCAGCTGGTCGGGGACCATATGGTAAATGACCTTCGTCAGCGACATAAATCGTATTTTCATTAGGAAGTTGTTGCAAAGCGGCTTTAAAAGTAGTTAGACCACCAACACCGGAATCCAAAAAACCAATTGGTTGTTGACTCATCGTGAATCCTTCTTTCCATTGATTGAATAACATTATTTTCATGTTAATATAATAATTAAACAAGTTCAAAGGAAAGTGAAGTAAATGGCATTAGATATTAAAGCTTGGCAAACTGCTTTAGCTGCAAATACATCCTTACCTTATGACGCGTTCGTTTTACGTGATCTCGTCATTCCTAATATTCTTGGTGATGACACTGAAGCTATTTTATATTGGGCTGGTCGTAACTTAGCTAAACAATTTAACCTAAGTAATCCTCATGCACTAACTAATTTTTGTCAACAAATGCACTGGGGAAAATTACAATTAGACCATCAAAATAAATATAAAGAAGTATATACGCTTCGTGGTGAAGATATTAACGAACGTCTTCGTCTTAATCCCCAGGCTAATTTTCAATTAGAAACTGGTTTTATTGCGCAAACACGGCAATTACAATTAGATTATCCTTGTGAAGCTACTTATGAGTGTAAAGACCAAGTAGTTACCATTACCTGTCAACTTGATCCTAATGATGATGAGCTTGATGCTTTAAATTTTGATTAATACATAAAAAATAAAAAGACTGTGATTTAAATATCAACAGTCTTTTTATTTTAGTTAATTAAATAATTTTAATTTTCACTCTTTTGTGTTGTTTTTAAAATTACATGATTAATATCATTAATCCACATATTAACATATTGCGCAATATTAATAATTGAACGTTCAACACTACTACCAACATTACGAATTGCTGAAGAATACAAACTATCAGTAATTTGATCATAAAACATCTTATGAATTTCATGCATCCGTTTTGCTAATTGCCGATACTCATTTAATAAACTAAGTAAGTTGGTTTGTTGTTCACGTAACTGTAAAACGGTATCATTTTCTTTTGATAAACTCTTATACTTTTTCACCATTGATATCTACCCTATTACTATTTGATTTTAATCATATGATAATATTTATAGAATTCTTAATCAAATTGTTAAATAATAAAATTGTTATTTTTAATAACAAATAATTTGTAAATATAATCACAATCTATATATTTTTAATATATTAATTAAATAATAACCAAGCAACCATTAGCAATTACTTTAATTGTTATATCAGCGTTTTAGTAGTTTGTGAAAATAAATAACTGTTAATTATAATAATTGATCATTTTTTCACAAAGTTAAGCTATATTAAAAATACATTACAATATTGAAAAATTTAAATAAAAAAGATGATGCAGATTTGCATCATCTTTTTTATTTAACCGTTACCGGATTACGTTGTTGCCATGCTTTTGTGTAAAAATAATTATTAATATGATAATTAGTTTTACCAGCGTGCAGGTCTTTTAAGAAAGGTCGTACATATTGATCAACTTTTAACCAGCCAGCCCAGCCTAAATGAATCGTATCTTCCATAAAGTATGGTTGATTACCATCTTGTGAAAGATCAGCGATATTATTAAAGCCTTGGCTACGCAACTGATATGTAATTTTGCGATCAAAATTATTCAACATTGATTGCTTTAAGCCGGTATATTCCATCCACCGTTTATTAACTGGCGGAATAACAAATAAAACATCAGTCTTTTCTTTAGCAAACTGATTTAACAATAATTCAAAATCAGAAAATTCTGGTGACTTAGTATAATTAAAGTCAACTTGTGAACCTTTTAATTTCTTAACAACTTTTTTTACACGGTTCGTATAAAAACTATCTTTTAAACGGAACGGATTATTTTGGGTTTGTGCAGCCCCCATCCGCAATGCATCTTGATATAATTGCGCATAATTATATTTTGTAGGTAACTTAGCAGCTTGTTTATTAAGCAATGGTTGATTATTTTTAATAAATAAACGACTAAACAAAACATCTTCATGCTTTAAAATCAAGCCTTTAAAGTAACGAACATAAAATGCTTGAAAAGCAGATAATGGTTTACCATCAGCAACACGTTGTAATGCGGCAGCAATAATTTTATCAGATTTACCAGAAGGTAATGATAATAATCGTTGGGCAGCATAGCGATCCATTTGCGTATTCTTAGCATTTTCTAAAAACGTCGTGGTTTGCAAACTTGAATAATAGTATTGAAACATGTTAGGATCAACACCTTTTTTAACAAACCATTGTGGTGAAACAATTACCACTGCTTTCCGATGATTTAAAATTTTTCCCATACCTTGCACAGAAAAATAATGTGTTAATGATAATGTTCCTGCTGAACCTAATAAGAATGGTCGATAATTGCGATGATATTTTTGCGCTAGTACTGAAGGATGAAATGGATCCATCCGTGATAATTCTGATGAACCAATAAATGGTACGTAATTTTGTGACATCGCCTGATCCTTAATCATTTCACCCTTTAAAACATTAACTGAAAGTGAATTAGCGGCGCGTTGCAACGTGTCATGCATAACATGTCCTTTAATAGGCGCAAAAAGAACAACCACTACAAGTAGGACAGCAATAATAAGCGGACCAAAGATCCGCCACAATTTTTTACTTATTTTCATTGAAGAGAAGCAACCTTTGCAATGATTTTATTTGGGGTAGCCCATTCCGTCCGGTCAAATTCAGAAACAGGAGCATCAATTCCTAAACGATTTTGTAATTCTAATAATAATTGAACCGTTCCCATTGAATCTAAAAGACCGGTTTCAAATAAGTTAACATCTGGATCCTTAGTAATTTCATCAGAACCAGTTAAATCAGTTAACACTTCCATAACAACATTACGAATTTCATTTTCATCTGCCATATTAAATCTACTCCCTCTTATATAAAAATAGTATGTTACTTAAACCACAATGTGTTTAAAAAGCCTGAGAAAATCAAGAAGCTAAAGCACACAACATTAAAAGCAAAGAATGTTGACATTGCTTTGGTGAATTTGTTGGATGGTAACAAACCTTTATGCTTACGTTTCCAACGAATCCACGCATCATTAATCATCATTGCACAGGCATGGAATAAACCATATACCATATAATACCATGTTTCCCCATGCCAAATAGCCATGATCATAAATAATGTTAAGTAACCTAAGTTAGCAATCGTGACGCGACTTTTAATCCACTTGTGTTTCATCAAGAAGAAAACTAAGCGCATATAAATATAATCTCGGAACCAAAATGACAACGTCATATGCCAACGATTCCAAAAATCTTTAATATTATAAGCCATAAATGGTTTATTGAAGTTCATTGGTGTTTCAATTCCCATCAAATAACTAATGGCTACTGCAAACAAACTGTAACCAGCAAAGTTAAAGAAGAGATACATACTGTAAACGTACATTACACCAACTAAGCCCCACGAAATACCTAAAAAATTATGCCGTGATAACATGGCTAAATGCTGCACATTAGGTAGCATAATTGTGCCAAATAAATATCCAAGGATAAAATTATAAAATAATCCTAGCATTAAATAATGAACGGCTTTACCAATCATGCCCACATATTTTTCACGATCCGGAACTTGATCATAATCTTTAACCCACCGACGATAGCGATCAATTGGTCCTTCAGAAATAGTTGGCATAAATAATACAAAGTGTATAAACTTTTTAGGATCAAAATTTTTAGCATTAATACTACCATCACGAATTTCCATAATGGTACCAACGACTCTAAACGTTAAATAACTGATACCTAAGAAACCAAATAATGATGACTTACCATCGGCAAATAATGGCGTTAACTTAACAATGGCTAGTTGCACAATTGACAAAGCCACTGCTAATACAAAAACCCATGTTTTATTTGGCGAATTAGGCTTCATGCGGTAGTGCGCATATGCTAAAACAATAATCATTTCAATGATGATATAACCAATTAATGCAATGCCTTGTGATAACTTATCACCATCAAACATAAATAATAGAAAAACGATTGAAACTAAAGTTTCGTACCAATGAATTCTTTTACCCATAAACAATCCGATTATTAATGGGATTAGTGCAATGACTAAAACAAGAATATACATTGGATTTTCATACGGTTGTAAATTTATCCAGTGACTCATTTTTATTTATTGACCTCGGCCATTAAACTCTTCCGATCAACTTTGCCATTTGCTGTTAATGGCAAACTATCACGATAAATAAAACGTTGCGGAATCATGTATGACATTACTGATTCACTAAGTTCTTTTTTAATTGCCTGTGTAAGTGCAAATTCTGATTCAAAATTATTTTGATTAGGTACAACATAAGCAATTAATTGAGCAACTTTATGATTTTTATCATATCTTGGCACAGTTGTTGCTTGTTTTACATACGATACTTGGTCAAGATTATGATCAATATCTTCTAATTCAATGCGGTAACCATGTAACTTTACTTGGAAATCACTACGACCACGATAGAATAAAAGATTATCAACCATTAAGCCTAAATCACCCGTATGATAAGCTCGCTGCCCTTCATATGCAAAGAAGGCTTTGGCAGTTTTTTCAGGATTATTTAAATAACCCTTCGATACACTTGGTCCAGCAATAATAATTTCACCTTTTTCATTATCAGCAGCTGGTTGCAATGCATCATTAGCAATAAACACTTTAGTATCTGGTTTAGCATAGCCAATTGGTAAACGTTGGTATTGATCAACAATTGCCGGTGTAATTTGAATTGCTGTTACCGCTACTGTAGCTTCAGTTGGTCCATATGTATTGTAAATTTGTGCATCAGGAAAGCGTTCCAATAATGTCCGCGCCGTCTTGTTAGTTAATTCTTCACCACAGAACAAGAAACGGTTTAAATCAGGATAATTAGCCTGTGTAAAATTAGGATCTAAGAAGCACATTTCAGCAAATGATGGCGTAGAAACCCATTCATTAATCTTTAACGTAGGTAATACTGCAAACAATTGCTTAAAGTTATCAGTTAATTGCCGTGGCAAAGCATACAATGTTCCACCTAACACCAATGTTGGATAAAGATCCATTACTGATAAATCAAATGAATAAGGTGCTTGTGAAATAGCCTTAACACCCTTAGGCAAATTAAACGCATCAATATCCCAATTAACGAAACTTAATAAGTTATCATGACTAATTTGCACACCTTTAGGCATTCCAGTTGTCCCAGAAGTAAAGATAATGTAGTAATTATCATCACCACTAACAGCCATACTAGCATCATAATTATAAGTTTCTTCATAAGCGGCAGTCATTAATTGATCATGCGTAATTACCGGGATATCAGTAACTGTAATTGGTAAATCAGCCACAGCAACAATGGCAGCTGGTTTAGCAACTGATTGAATTTGAGTAATCCGTTCATTAGGTGAATGGGTATCAACCGGAATATAAGCATGACCTGCCTTAGATAAGCCAAGGAAGGTAGCCACCATTTCAAAAGTTTGTCCACCAAAAACAATAACTGGTTGCTTAGCCGGTAATTGTTGGGCGAAGTAACCAGCTAAATGATCAGACATTTGCTTTAATGTGCCATATGTATATTGGTGATCACCATCAACATAACAAATATGTTCAGGTTCTGTTAATGCAATGTGATCAATTGCTTCAATAACGTTATCGATCATAATTAATTACTGATCATTAATGATCAGTGGCCCTCCTATTTTAAAATTCATTATAAATAAATTTACTATTATTAACCCCGCTATAACTATAGAGATAAACGAGGACCATTAAGATAGCAAAATAAAATACAATGCGAAAAATAAACTGGAAAGTTGAATTATGCCAAAGTTTTTTTAACTTTTTAAGCACGCTTCAACACCACCTCTTAAATCATAGTTATAAATAACATTATAGTGGTAATTTAAACTAAAAAGCAATATATCACCACTCAAACGCCTACAAGCTTAACATACTTATGTATAATAAAAAAGCACTAAAATAGTGCTTTTTCTTTTTCTTTAACATTAGTCAGTATACTTAGCCAAAATATTAGCTAATTGATCTTTAGTATGGTAACCAACAATCGTTTCCATAACATCGCCATTTTTCTTAATAACCATGGTTGGCACGGCCCGAATGTTAAATTCTTCCGTTGTTTGGGGATTAGCATCAATATCTAATTTAGTAAATTTAACATCTTTCATGGTTTCTGACAACATATCAATAACTGGACCTTGCATCCGGCATGGACCACACCATGTTGCCCAAAAATCAGTTAAAACAACGCCATGAGCAGTTTCAGTGGCAAAATTTTGATCAGTTACTTCTTCAACAGCCATTTTATTTCTCCTTTATTTATTATTAAATAGATATTAGCACACTTCACTTACTTTTTACAAGTAAATTATTTGAATTCAACAATGGTAGCTCCGGTACCGCCAGCATTAGCAGTAGCATAATGATAAGTCTTAACCCGTGAATTACGTTTTAAGTAATTTTGTACCCCTTGTCGAATAGCACCAGTACCCATTCCATGAACAATCGTAACACTATGATAACCAGCTAATAATGCCGCATCAATATAACGATCCAAATTAGCCATGGCTTCATCATAACGTTGGCCACGTAAATCAAGTTGCGTTGAAACCATACTTTGGTGACGCACTGTGGTAATATGGCGAACCGTTTCAGCTTGTTGTTTGGCAGCCGCAATTTTTTCAAGTTCGTCATCACTGACATTAATTTTCATAATTCCGGCTTGTACTTGCCAATGATGAGCATCAAGTTGTTTTAATAATGTGCCGGTATTACCGTATTGTAATAACCGCACCTCATCACCAACATGTAATTCGTGCTGTTGCTTTGCCTTTTTTAAAACACGATTATTTGCTAAATCATGGTATTCCATATTTTTAAGAGTTGTACGTGCTTTAATCAACTGATCTTCTTTAACTTGAGTTTGTTGTTGCGTTTGTAACTTATGCAACTGGGTAATAATTTCATCAGCTTGTTTACGAGCTTTATCAACGATACTATTGGCCTTTTGCTTAGCACGGTTAAGTTGGGCATCACGTTGTTCACTAAAGAAATCATATGCTTGTTGTAACTCATCATGCAATTTTTGTGCTTGTTCGAGTTGGTAACGTGCTTCATGATATTCGGTTTCAGCTGCTTTACGTTGATTATCAAGATCGGAAATCATATTATTAAGATCTTGACTTTCATTATTCATTAATTGTTTAGCCTGCGTAATAATTGCTTCATTTAATCCTAAGCGCTTAGAAATATCAAACGCATTACTACGTCCCGGCACACCAATTAATAAACGATAAGTAGGTTGCAAGGTTAAAGCATCAAACTCAACACTCGCATTAACTGTTTGGGGGGTATTATGTGCATATACTTTTAATTCCGGATAGTGAGTAGTAGCAACAACATAAGCTCCTGTGGCACCAACTGCATTTAAAATTGCAATAGCCAAAGCAGCGCCTTCTTGTGGATCAGTTCCAGCGCCTAATTCATCAAACAATACTAGACTATTTTTATCAACTTGTTTTAAAATCGCAATAATATTTTCCATATGAGCTGAAAAGGTACTAAGATTTTGTTCAATTGACTGTTCATCACCAATATCAGCAAAAATATGACTAAAGATTGCCACTTGACTTTCTTCACGGGCTGGAATAAACAATCCTGATTGGGCCATTAATTGAATTAAGCCTAATGTTTTTAACGTAATGGTTTTACCACCAGTATTCGGACCGGTAATAATAATTGCTTGGAAATCTTTACCAATATGAATATCATTTTTAACTACTTTAGCTAACGGAATTAACGGATGCCATGCCTGTTTAAGTTCCACATGACGTTCACTATTAATTAATGGTTCAGTAGCATGTAATTGGTGAGCATAATGTGCTTTAGCATTAATGAAATCAAGTCGTCCTATTAAGTCCATATCCAATGCAATTTCGGCTTGCGATGGTGCAACTGCAGCCGTTAATTCGCTTAAAATACGACTAATTTCATGTTTTTCTTCAATTTGTTGTTGACGCAAACGATTATTTAATTCCACAACAGCTTGCGGCTCAATAAATAAGGTTTGGCCACTTGCACTTTGATCATGAATTACCCCGCCAAAATTACCACGGTATTCTGCTTTAACGGGAATAACATAGCGATCATCACGAATAGTAATAATAGGATTGCTTAAATATTTAGCCATACTACCATGAATATAATCATTCATTTTAGATCTAATTTGTGCTTCAATACTTTGCAAACCATAGCGTAATGATTTTAATTTAGCAGAAGCTTCGTCATTAACACTACCATCATCAGCTAAAGCAACACGTAATTTCCGTGATAAAATGGGTAATTCAACGAGTTCACCACTGAGCTTATATAAACGACGTAACGTAATTTTATCATCGGCTAAATTAGTAAAAAATTTAACAATTTCACTAACCGTGCGTAATACGCGTCCCAATTGCGCTAACTCAAGACCATTGAGTTCTGCACCAATTGCTAGCCGTTTTAACTGCGGACGAATGTCATCTAACTGTGCAACAGGCATACCACCGCGTAAACGTAAAATATCAGTACCATCTTTAGTTTCATCAAGCCATTGCTGTACCTCCTGTCTCTTATACACATCTGACGCTGCCGACGAGCCTCAGAGGTGT
>JAHLFS010000019.1 GCA_018883675.1 Candidatus Paralactobacillus gallistercoris
CAATAAAGCTTCAAAGTATTAATAATTATTATTCATTGACTAAAGCAGCTAAATGCTTTACTAGCAATAAAAATGGTTCGCTACGGCGAACCATTTTTTTAAATTTCAATTAACTGCATCCGTTTATTAAAATGATTATGATAAGTTAGGTAAACGGCAATAATAGCACCAATACTTGTTGCCGCCATTAACATAAAAGTAACCATAATTTGATATTTTATGGCATAAAGCGGATTAACACCAGCAAAAATTAACCCCGTCATCATGCCCGGTAAACTCACTAAACCAACCGTTTTAGCGGAATTAATAGTTGGCACCATTCCTGTTTTAATTGTATGGTGGATAATGCTTTTAGCAGCTTGCGCCGGGGTCGCACCTAAGGCAAGTTTTTCTAAAATTTGTTGCCGGTGGGTTTTAAAGGCATTATTTAATTCACGATAACATAAACTAATCGCCACCATTACGTTGCTAGCAATCATGCCAGAAATAGGTACTACCTGCATGGGAATAAACTTAATCGCACCTGATAAAGTTAACGTCGTAATCGTAATCGTGGTACTGCTAAAAATAGCAATAAATGAATACAAAACGCCGTGTTTGCCAGCTTTACCACGCTGAATAGCATTCCAAGAAGCGTTAAAGATAATTAATAACATTAAGGTTAAAGTCAACCATAAATTATTAACTTTAAAAACATACAATAAGATATAGCCAACAATTACTAATTGAATAATTGCGCGGGTAATACTGATAATGATATCTTTGGTTAATCCTAATTTTTGCTGAGAACTAATCATTATTGCAATTACCACTAAAATTGCGGCTAAGCATAATGAAAAATTATTAACATTGAGATTCATTAATTTGACCGTCCTTAATATAAATAATGTGCTGCGCAGCAGTTATTTGTTGCTCATCATGTGTGATTTTGATGATGGTGCTGCCTTTTTGCTGCATAGTAGCGATATGATGCAAGACAATTTGTTTAGAGACACTATCTAAGCCACTCGTAATTTCATCAAGTAAAAGCACTTGTGGATTAAATAATAAATTACGAATTAAAGCCACCCGTTGTTTTTCACCACCGGATAAAGTGTTAATATCCTTACTTAAGAAAGTGCTTGGCAACCTCATTTGTGCTAATTGTTGCTTAAGTTTAGTTATGTCTGGTTGTTGATTGCGAATTTGGTATGGGTAATACAAGTTATCCGCTACGGTCTTACCAAATAAACTAGGTTGTTGGTAACAATATGAAACTTGTTGTCGATAAGTAATTGAATTAATGTGATTAATATCTTTGCCATTAAATAATACCTGTCCGGCAGTTGGTGTTAGTAACGAAGCAATTATTTTAAGTAATGTGCTTTTGCCAGCACCCGAAGGACCGGTGATGGTTAAGCATTGACCTGGTAATACGTGTAAGTTGATGTCTTTTAAAATATTATTGCCAGCTTCATCTTGATAAGTAATGCTGGTTGTTTGAATGATTGGTACCATGAAAATCTCTCCATAAATAAAAATGTCTACTTTAATGTATATGAATGCGACACATCAAAATAGACATTATGTATTGAAAAAAAACAATCTTTCTCACGAGATTATTATAATACTTAATAGCTTAATTACTAACTATTTATGGCTAAATATCAAAAAAAGTTCAATAAAGTTATCCTTTATTGAACTTTTTAATTAATCATGTTCAGTTGTTATTTTGATTTTATCCCCGGTTGTGGCGTCGACCGTAACGGTTGTTTCCCGATGCTTGGCTACAAACGTAACTTGGTAATAAGTAGTTACTTGGTTATTGCGCTTTTTGGCTTTTAATTGCCACTCACTAGGGTTGTTTTTAGTACCGGCATATTTTTGTGCCGCTTTAATTGCTTCATCTGGTTGCTTTTTTACATCATTAAGGTTGATTGCCACTAAATGTTTTCGTTCATCCCGTGAAATGTGCTCACTTTTATTTTTTAAAGTCTTATGGATATCGGTAGCAGCAATTTTCATTTCACGTTCTTGCGTTTGTTGATGATTAAAACCTTCCATTTTATAAACGGGTTTAGTTTTAAAATCGTGGTCATTTTCAACAGTGATTTCACTTAAATTAAAACCTTCGTTTTTAGCAGTGAAAATTTTTTGAAGAGTTTGAATATCCGTCGTGTACTGACCGGCATTAATTTGTTTGTCAGCGTGAGCAACATGTACACTTGCCATAAAACTAATGCCAATTAGTAAGACAGTCCCGATTGTTAATAATTTGTGCTTTAGCGCGTTCATTAGTCAGCTCCCTTGATTTAATGTATTCTTATGATAACAATAAGAAAACACGAATGCAAGCTTATTTATCATTTATGCTAGCTCTTTACGAGCGTACATAATTAAAGTAAACTAGAATAGATATTATTAAAGGACGGAGAGGGATTATTCATGCGGCAATCACAAATGCTTATTCCGACATTGAAAGAAACACCTAATGATGCTGAAGCCAAAAGTCATCAAATGATGTTACGGGCGGGTTATATTCGTCCTGTGGCTGCTGGTGTTTATACTTATTTACCATTAGCATACCGGGTTTTAAAGAAAGTAGAAAAAATTATTGAAGAAGAAATGGATAAAGCCGGTGCTGTTGAAATGGAATTACCAGCTTTATTACCAGCTGAATTATGGCAAGAATCAGGTCGTTATGCTACATACGGACCTAACTTGTTTAAATTAAAAGATCGGCATGATCGTGATTTTATTTTAGGACCAACGCATGAAGAAACAATCACGGCATTAATTCGTGATACAGTCAAATCATATAAAAAGTTACCGTTAATGCTGTATCAAATTCAAACTAAGTATCGTGATGAAGATCGGCCACGTTTTGGCTTACTGCGGAACCGTGAATTCATTATGAAAGATGCTTATTCATTTGCTGCTAATCAAGCTGATTTAGATGATGCTTATGAAAAAATGCGGCAAGCATATATTAATATTTTTAAACGATGCGGTTTAGCGTTTCGGGGCATTATTGGTGATGCGGGCGCTATGGGTGGTAATGATTCCATGGAATTTAGTGCCATTGCACCCATTGGTGAAGATACCATTGTTTATTCAGATGGTTCTGATTATGCTGCTAATTTGGAAATGGCAACTAGTGCTTATCGTCCGCAACCAAGTGATGCGCCAATGGCAACTTTAACTAAAATTGCTACACCACATGCTAAAACTATTGATGAAGTTGCCACACAATTAGGCGTTAAGGCTAATCAAATCTTAAAATCAGTGTTATATATGGCAGATGGGCAACCAGTTTTGGTAGTTATTCCAGGTAATGCTGAAGTTAACGAAGTGAAGTTGAAGAACTATTTACATGCTGATTTCTTAGCAATGGCTACTGAAGCAGAAGCCCAACAATATGTTCATGCCTCATTTGGCTCAATTGGTCCTGTGGCAGTTGATGATGATATTCGTATTATTGCTGATTTAACAGTTGAAGGTTTACGCAATGTTTATGCTGGTGCTAATGAAGACGGCTATCATTATCAAAATGTTAACCCTGGTCGTGATTTTGAACCAGAAAGTTACCAAGATGTGCGGATTGTGCAAGAAGGCGAACCATCACCTGATGGGCAAGGTACTTTGCACTTTACTAAGGGGATTGAAATTGGTCATATCTTTAAATTAGGCACACGTTACTCTGAAGTAATGAAAGCTAATATTTTGGATGAAAACGGCCGAAGCAAACCAGTAATTATGGGTTGTTACGGAATCGGTGTTAGCCGGTTACTTTCAGCGATTGCTGAACAAACAGCTGATGATCACGGCTTAGCTTGGCCGCAAAATATTGCACCATTCGATTTGCATGTTATTCCTGTTAACATGAAGAACGAACTCCAAGTAACAACAGCAGAAGCACTCACTACGCAATTAGAAACGGCTGGTTACCAAGTCTTACTTGATGATCGTAAGGAACGGGCCGGCGTTAAATTTGCGGATGCTGATTTAATTGGTTTACCATTACGAATTGTTATTGGTAAAAAAATTACTGATGGCATTGTTGAAGTAAAAGTACGTAAAACCGGTGAAGTAATGGAAATCAAACAAGCCGAATTACTAGATGCAATTAAGAACATATTAGCTGATTAATCATTTTGGAATTGTTAACGAAAGGGCCGAATGACTTGTTCATTCGGTTTTTTCAGTCGTTAATAAAGGAAATAAATAATAATTATGGCAGAAGATAAACACGTATTATTTGAAACATTATTAACTCAAATTCAATTACCATCACATTTTACGAATGATCCACAGTTACAATCAGGACAGGTAGATACGGTAATTGTGCATGAAAAATCACAACGTTGGGAATTCCATCTTTCCTTTGCACAAATTTTACCGGCACAATTATTAACAGCGCTTGAACAACATTTAGCACAAGCTTTTCAAGCGATTGCCCAAACTAGTGTGGTTGTGCAAGTTAAGGATGCACAAGTTACCGATGAATTATTACGCGCTTACTGGCCGGTGGTTTTACAACATCAACACATTTCCGCTAATTTAATGCCGAAGAATGCTCCTTATTTGGCTGATGGTCGGGTAATTTTGACGGCTGATAATAGTGTGATGGCTGATTTTTTAAATAAAAGTGTTTTGCAAGCAATTAATCACGGTTATGAACGGTATGGTTTTCCTAACTTTAAAATTCATGTTGTGGTTGATGAAGCTGCTAGTCAAGCACAAATTGCTGAATTTAAAGCTCATCAAGCTGAATTAGAAGCACAACAAGTACAACATGCACAAACAACACCAACAGCCCAACAACCACAAGCCAAAAAGACCAAAACGGCAGTTGCTTCTGCTGCTGGTCCATTAGCCTTTGGGCGTAAATTAGCACCTGATACGCCAACGCGCCAAATGGCATCTATTACTGAAGAAGAACGTTCCGTTGTTATTGCGGGTTATATTTTTGCTAAAGAAGTACGTGAATTACGTTCCGGTCGTAAATTATTAACTTTAAAAGTAACTGATTATACATCATCATTTGCAGTTAAGAAGTTTTCTCGTGATGAAAAAGATGATGAAGTTTTTGACGCTATTACTAAAGGCATGTGGGTTAAAATTCGGGGTAGTGTGCAAGAAGATAACTTCATGCGTGATTTAGTTGTGAATGCCAATGATTTGGTGCAAATTACGCACCCAGCACGTCAAGATACAGCGCCAGGTACGAAGCGCATTGAAATGCATCTGCATACTAATATGAGCCAAATGGATGCGATTAATAGTATTACTGACTATGTTAAGCAAGCTCACGAATGGGGTCATGAAGCCATTGCGGTAACTGATCATGCTGGGTTACAGGCTTATCCTGAAGCGTATGCTGCTGGTAAAAAATATGGCGTTAAAATCTTGTACGGCGTAGAAGCTAATTTGGTTGATGATGGTATGCCGATTGCTTATAACAATGATGAGCATCGTTCGTTAAAAGACAGCACATATGTTGTTTTCGACGTGGAAACAACGGGGTTATCAGCTGTTTATGATCGCGTCATTGAATTGGCTGCTGTTAAGATGAAAAATGATGAAATTATCGATGAATTTGAAGAATTCATTGATCCGGGTCATCCTTTGTCAGAATTAACAGTTAATTTAACGCATATTACTGATGATATGGTTAAGGGTTCTAAGTCTGAAAAAGAAGTTTTTGATTTATTCCGTGAGTTTTGTCAAGGTACGATTATGGTTGGTCATAACGTTACTTTCGATGTTGGCTTCTTAAATGCAGGTTACCATCGTTATGATGAGCCAAGTATTAGTAATCCGATTATTGATACTTTGGAATTATCACGCTTGCTTAATCCTGAATTTAAGAATCATAAGTTGGATTTCTTATCAAAGCGTTATCAAATTACGTTGGAACATCACCACCGTGCTAATGCAGATGCTGAAGCAACTGGTAAATTGTTGTTTGCAATGGAAAAGGAAGCTTCCCAACGCTATCATATGGATTATCTTGACCAATTAAACGAACACGTGGGGGAAGGCGATGCTTATAAACAATCGCGGCCATTTCACGTTACCTTATTGGCACAAACCCAAGCCGGTTTAAAAAATCTCTTTAAACTAGTGTCAATGTCAATGGTTAAGTATTATTACCGTTTGCCACGAATTCCACGTAGTGAATTAATTAAGTATCGTGATGGCATCTTGGTTGGTTCGGCATGCAGTGATGGTGAAGTGTTCACGGCCATGATGCAAAAAGGTTATGATGAAGCATTAAATAAAGCCCGCTTCTATGACTATCTTGAAGTACAACCGAAACCACTTTATGTTTTATTACGCGAACAGGAACTGGTTAAAGATGAACAAACCCTTGAAGATATTATTACCAATATTATTAAAATTGGGAATGAATTAAATAAACCAGTAGTTGCGAGTGGTGATGTCCATTATCTTAATACTGAAGATGCGATTTACCGCCGAATTTTGATTAATTCTTTAGGTGGCGCTAACCGTTTAAATCGGTTTGCTCAATGGCCTGATGCGCATTTCCGGACAACGGATGAAATGCTGGCTGATTTTGCTTTTTTAGGTGAACAAGTTGCTCACCAAATTGTTGTTGAAAATCCACACAAAGTGGCTGATATGATTGATGATGTTGTTCCGGTTAAAGATAAATTATACACGCCTAAAATGCCGGGCGCCGAAGATGAAATTCGCAACCGGGCGATGCAACGTGCCCATGAATTATACGGTGAACAGTTACCAGAGTTAGTACAAGCTCGGTTGGAACGGGAACTAAATAGTATTATTGATAACGGTTATTCGGTGATTTATTTAATTGCCCAACGCTTAGTTGCGAAAAGTAATAAGGACGGGTACTTAGTTGGTTCACGAGGCTCCGTTGGTTCTAGTTTTGCCGCAACAATGACGGGGATTACTGAAGTTAACCCGTTGCCGCCGCATTATCGTTGTCCTGAATGTCAGTATTCAGAATTCTTTACACATGGTGAAGTTGGTTCTGGTTTTGACTTACCAGATAAAAAATGTCCGCAATGCGGGGCAGATTTGGTGAAAGACGGGCAAGATATTCCGTTTGAAACATTCTTAGGTTTCCATGGTGATAAAGTACCTGATATTGATTTGAACTTTTCCGGCGATTACCAACCAGTTGCCCATCAATATATTAAAGTTATGTTCGGCGAACATAATGCTTATCGGGCCGGGACGATTGGTACCGTTGCTGATAAAACAGCTTATGGCTATGTTAAAGCCTATGAACGTGATACTGGTCAAACTTTTCGTAATGCGGAAGTTGATCGCTTAGCTGCTGGTGCTACGGGAGTTAAGCGGACAACCGGTCAACATCCGGCTGGCATTTTGATTGTGCCAGATTATATGGATATTTATGATTTTACGCCGATTCAATATCCGGCTGATGATTTATCAGCTACTTGGCAGACGACGCATTTTGATTTCCATTCTATCCATGATAACATTCTGAAAATGGATGTTCTTGGGCATGATGATCCAACGATGTTGCGGATGTTACAAGATTTATCCGGCATTGATCCTCGTTCGATTCCAACGGATGATCCGGGCGTAATGGCCTTGTTTTCTGGTACAAAATCACTAGGGGTTACGCCTGAACAAATTCGTTCTAAAATGGGTACTTTGGGTGTGCCTGAATTTGGTACTCGTTTTGTTCGTGGCATGCTTGAAGAAACGAAGCCAACGACTTTTTCAGAATTATTGCAAATTTCTGGTTTATCACATGGGACTGACGTTTGGTTAGGAAACGCTGAATCGTTAATTAATGATGGTATCATTACGTTGAAAGAATGTATCGGCTGTCGTGATAATATCATGATGGACTTGATTCACTGGGGCATGGATCCAAGCGAATCATTCCAAATCATGGAACACGTCCGTAAAGGGAAAGGTATTCCTGACGATTGGCAACAAGATATGCGTGATAATCCGAACGTGCCAGAATGGTATATTCAGTCATGTTTAAAAATTAAGTACATGTTCCCTAAGGCCCATGCGACCGCATATGTATTAATGGCCTTACGGATTGCGTACTTTAAGGTTTATTTCCCAGTTGTTTATTATGCAGCATACTTCTCCGTGCGGGCGGATGACTTTGATCTTGTTGCGATGGCACGCGGTAAGGATGCAGTTAAAAAAGCCATGGATGAAATTAACAATAAGGGTAATGATGCAAGCACTAAAGAAAAGAATTTATTAACGGTACTAGAAGTAGCTAATGAATGTCTAGAACGGGGCATCGATATTAAAATGGTTAATATTGATAAATCAGAAGCAAGTGATTTCACTATTGTTGATGATCATACTATTTTAGCACCATTCCGGGCCGTTCCGGGTTTAGGCGATAATGTTGCTAAGCAAATTGTTGCTGCCCGGGAAGAACGTCCGTTTTTATCTAAAGAAGATTTAGCTAACCGTGGTAAAGTTTCTAAGACATTGATTGATTATATGACTACTAATCATGTTTTGGATAATTTACCAGATGAAAACCAGTTATCATTATTTGATGATCTGCTTTAGTGCTATTGATTTATCAAGTAATAAAAATTAAAATGAAAATATAATATTCGATGAAAAAGAATGGTTAATGTTAATCATGTGCAGTGAGTTTGGAATAGTGCGAACCAAATCATGATCCATTAGCGGCGCGCTTTGGAGAATAACATTTTAATAAGTTAAAGTGGATGTTCACATCAATAAGAGTGGTACCGCGGGTAAAAAACTCGTCTCTTCCTTTTTTAGGAAGAGACGAGTTTTTATTAATCATTAATAAGGAGGAATGTTTATGGATCAAAAACAACAAGTAATTGATACTTTAAGCAAAGTATTAAGTAACGAATTGAATAGCGCTGAAATTGCGCAAATGATTGAAGTGCCAAAGACATCTGATCTTGGGGACTATGCTTTTCCAACATTTATGTTAGCTAAATTACGGCACCAAGCCCCACAACAAATTGCTAGTGATATTGTGGCGCAATTAGATCAATCAGCTTTTGAGAAAGTGCAAGCAACTGGTGCGTATGTTAATTTCTTCTTGAATAAGGCTGCTTATTCAGCTGATGTTTTGCAAGATATTTTAACTAAACAACAACACTATGGCGATGCTAATGTTGGTAAGGGTGGTAATGTAACCATTGATATGTCCAGCCCTAACATTGCTAAACCATTTTCAATGGGGCATTTGCGTTCTACGGTAATTGGGAACGCTATTGCTAATATTCTCACTAAAGTAGGTTATCATCCTATTAAGATTAACCATTTGGGCGACTGGGGAACACAATTTGGTAAGTTAATGGTTGCTTATATGAAATGGGGTAATGAAGCCGAAGTTAAGCAAGACCCTATTAATACATTATTGAAGTATTATGTTCGGTTCCATCGAGAAGCTGAAGATGATCCTGCCTTAAATGATGAAGCACGTTTATGGTTTAAGAAACTTGAAGACGGTGATGAAAAAGCAACTTATCTTTGGAAATGGTTCCGGGATGAATCACTTAAGGAATTCAAACGGATTTATGATGAATTAGGCATTGATTTTGATCATTATACTGGTGAATCATTCTACAATGATAAGATGCAAGCTATTGTGGATGAATTAAAGCAAAAGCATCTACTGGAAGAAAGTCGCGGCGCACAAATTGTTGATTTGGATAAATTTGGTTTAAACCCAGCTTTGATTTTGAAATCTGATGGCGCAACCTTGTACATTACCCGTGATTTGGCAACGGCTACTTATCGTTACAACACATTCCATTTTGTTAAGTCATTATACGTTGTCGGCATGGAACAAGAAGGTCACTTTAAACAATTAAAAGCGGTCTTAAGTTTAATGGGTGATGAATGGGCTAAAGATATTCAATATATTGGGTTTGGCTTGATTACCCAAAATGGTAAGAAATTATCAACCCGGAAAGGTAATATTGTCTTACTTGAAAATGTTTTGCAAGATGCAACTAAGTTAGCCTTAGATCAAATTAATGCTAAACATCCTGATTTACCAAATAAAGATGAAGTAGCCCACGATGTTGGGGTTGGCGCGGTTATTTTCCATGATTTGAAGAATAATCGTTTGGATAGTTTTGACTTCAATTTGGAAGAAGTCGTTCGTTTTGAAGGTGAAACCGGTCCATATGTACAATACACTAATGTTCGTGCCCAAAGTATCTTACGTAAAGCTGGCATCAAGCACATTGCGCCAGATACAGCCTTACAACTTAGCGATGCTAATGCATGGGATATTTTGAAGTTATTAGGCGACTATCCAGCTACAGTTTTACGGGCTAATAACGAATATGAACCATCTGTAATTGCTAAATATGCTCTTCATTTAGCCAAGGCCTTCAACAAATACTATGCTAATAGTAAAGTATTAGTTGACGATGATGAAAAGAATGCACGTTTAGCATTGGTTGAAAGTGTAAGCATCGTTTTACAAAATGCTTTAGCCTTATTAGGGGTTAAGGCACCAGCTGAAATGTAATTTTAATTAAGACGATAAATAAAAAGTGATTTTGTTCATTAGAAAATGAATAAAATCACTTTTTTAGTTATAATTATTCACGAGCTTCAGAACTCTGTTATAATGGTAAGTAATGGGGGAATTATCGTGAATAAAACAATCCGTCAGAATCGTTTAGTGCAAATCATTGATCAAAATATTGTTACCTCACAAGAAGAGTTAATGAACTTATTAAAACAAGAAGGCATTGACGCCACACAGGCAACGATTTCACGTGATATTCGTGATTTAAATATTGTTAAAATTCGTGATTCGCGGGGGCATTTGCGTTATCAAGTTTTCAATGCTGCTGAACATTCACCCAATGTCAAGTTTCGACGGACATTCCGCAGTGTTGTATTAGATGTTACGCAAATTCAATTTATTAATATTATTAAGACTTTGCCACATAATGGTGATTTATTAGCAGAAATGATTGATCAACAAAATCTGCCTGAAGTAGCAGCAACCATTGCTGGTCATGATACTATCTTAGTCTTTTCAACTGATGAAAATAATGCGCAACAAATGCAAAGTTATTTCCAATCATTAATTGGCAAGTTGTCATAAAATGGCGCAGGACAATTAACTACTAGTTGAATAGCAGTGAAAGGCAAGATTAATTTAACTTGCGTAGCGTGTAAATACATACGTTGGTAGCGTTGGGCATCGTTAGAATATAACGGATCACCCACAATCGGATGCCCGCTAGCGGCTAAATGAACCCGAATTTGATGAGTACGTCCGGTTTGTAATTGCACTAATAAAACGCTGTATTGACCATTAGTAGTGATAACGTGATAATTAGTAATTGCCGGTTGACTATTAGGCTGATTAATCCAGCGCCGGCGGGGATCATTATTAACGCGACCAATGGGAAGATTAATAGTACCAGCATTAGTTAATTTACCCTTAACAATAGTAAGATAACTGCGTTGAAAAGTTTTGGTAGTTAGTTGCCGGTTTAGAATTGGCGCACTAATCGGATCTTTAGCAATAACTAGTAAACCACTAGTAGCTTGGTCAAGTCGGTGGGTAATAAAGGGCATTTGCTGCTGTTGATTTAAGTAATGTGTAGCCGTGTTCATTGCCGTGTCATTTTCAGTCGGCCAGTTGGGATGTGTTTTTTGTCCAGCTGGTTTATTTATTATGAGTAAATGTGCATCTTCATAACAAATAGTAAGTGGTAATGACGATGGTAAGTAATGCGGCTGGATAATATCCAAGTGATTAAAATTTAACGTGATTTGTTCGCCACCGTGTAATAATGAAGAAACGGGTTGGTATTGACCATTAATTAAGATTTGCCGCTCACTGCGTAAAAAATGTTGCATACGACGTGGCAAATACCAATCAATGAGTTGTTGCCGAATACTACGTGGTTGATAATGAATTGGTAATGTAATTTGTTGTGAAAAAGTTGTCAGCATAGTTATCTTCCCATCTTTGAAATTACTAGCATTCATTATAGCAAATAAATAATTAAAGGTTGGTTTATAGATGGATAAGTTACAGCAAGCTATTAGATTAGAATACTTGTCATTAGGATGGATGAGTATTGAATTTATCGTTGCCTTAATTACAGGAATACAAGCTCATTCAGTCTTACTAGTTGCCTTTGGTTTAGATAGTTGCTTAGAAATTATTTCAGGGCTGGTGTTATTATGGCGTTTAACTTTAGAAAAACGTCAGCAAATCAACGTTAATATTGATATGATTGAACGGCGGGTAACCCATTTTGTAGGATGGATCTTGATTTTATTAGCAATTTATATTGTTGTTACCTCTGGCTATAATTTATGGACCCATCATGGTGCTGAAAATAGTTTTGGTGGTTTATTAATTTCGGCTGCTTCTTTGGTGTTAATGCCTATTTTAGCATTGCGTAAAGTTAAACTTGGTAAAGCTATTCATTCACCGGCATTAAAAGAAGATGGCATGTGTAATGTTGTTTGTGCTTACATGGCATTAACCGTCTTACTAGGTGTTTTACTGACTATGCTTTTCGGTTGGTGGTGGTTGACACCAGTAGCTGCATTATTATTAGTTTATTTTATTCTTAGAGAAGGTCTAGAAAGCATTCGTGCTTAAATTATTTTTAATTAAATAAAAAATATTTAGCTTAAAATCATTACACGTTTTTAAGCTATTTTTATTGCTAATAATATGAATTTTTTATGTAAGAAAAG
>JAHLFS010000020.1 GCA_018883675.1 Candidatus Paralactobacillus gallistercoris
CCGTAAGGCTTTCGCTTCAATTTGACGAATTCGTTCACGCGTTACGCCGAAGACTTTGCCGACTTCTTCTAAAGTGCGGGTCCGGCCATCATCCAAACCAAACCGTAACCGTAATACGTTTTCTTCACGATCAGTTAGGGTATCAAGCACAGATTCTAATTGTTCCTTTAATAACTCATAAGAAGCATGGTCTTCTGGACTGGTTGCTTCTTGATCTTCAATAAAATCACCTAAGTGAGAATCATCTTCTTCACCAATTGGTGTTTCTAAAGAAACAGGTTCTTGAGCAATTTTTTGAATTTCACGTACTTTTTCAGTAGGAATATCCATTTCCGCACCAGTTTCTTCTGGCAATGGTTCACGACCTAAGTCTTGCAATAATTGTCGTTGAATTCGGATTAATTTATTAATAGTTTCAACCATATGAACTGGGATCCGAATTGTGCGAGCTTGGTCCGCAATAGCACGGGTAATCGCTTGCCGAATCCACCACGTAGCATAAGTTGAAAACTTAAAGCCCTTACGGTAATCGAATTTTTCAACTGCCTTCATTAAGCCCATGTTACCTTCTTGAATTAAATCAAGAAATTGCATACCACGTCCAACGTAACGTTTAGCAATAGAAACAACTAAACGTAAGTTAGCTTCGGCTAAGCGTTGTTTAGCTTCTTGATCACCTTGTTCAATTTTCAATGCTAAAGCTACTTCTTCATCAGCGGTTAATAAAGGTACCCGACCAATTTCTTTTAAATACATCCGTACGGGATCATTGATCTTAACACCAGCTGGCACAGATAAATCACTAGTGTCAACTTCTTTTTCCTTAGCAATCGAACGGTCAGTTGGATCACCATTTTCATCAACAATTGAAATACCTTCATCTTCAAAACGTTGCATCAATTCATCAATCGCATCATCTTTTAAATGAAAAGGTTCAACAATTTGCTTAGTTAATTCTTCAGTGGAAACTTCCTTACGTGGTTTATATTCTTTAATTAATGCTTTAACCGCGTCTTCATACTTTTTATTGGAATTAGTTTCTTTTTTAGTAGCCATGTATGAACCTCCCAAAACTATTTTTGTTTCATTAATTGCATCAAATGGACATATTCACTCGTTAAATGAACAACATCATGTTCATTGCCTAAACGCTGAGCATCAGTTAATTGCTGCTTAACTTGCTGTAACTTTTGCGTAATAGCATGATTTTTAATTGTTGCAATATAATCATTAATTACTTGCGGAGCAACATCAGTTGCGGGCCATGGTAATAATTCAATCGCACTAATTTTATCATGTAATGCTACATCAGCATTGTCTAAAAATGCAGCCGTACAATCATTTTCATTAAAGCGCCAAGTTGTTTCATTTTCAGTAATAAAATGATACCAGGCCATAAAAATTTGTTGATATTCATCATGCACAAACTGAAACTGTTGATTATACAGTTGTTGGGTAACATGCAGATCATGAAAAGCAACATGTAATAATGATTGTTCAGCACGTTCCAAGCGATCTAGCGTATGTGCTTGATGCTGTTGCACCGGCGTAGTAATAGTGCGCCGCTGTTGGTATTGTTGATGAACTTGTTGTTGCGTTTGTGTTTGTAAAATCGTTTGGAGTTGCGCCAATAACGATGATTCATCAACATTTGTCTCATTAACAAGTTGTTTTAAATAGACATCCCGTTCTACTGGTGAAGCTAAACTGGCAATCACTCGTAGTGCTTGATTAATATAGCCAATTTTATCTTTTTCATTAGCTAAATTAAGACCATGTTTTAAATAAAACAACTTAAAAGCAGGACGCGTTTGGATACTTTTATGCACAATATCTTGAAACGCTTGCGCACCCTGCTGATGAATAAATTCATCGGGATCCATCTTTGCCGGCAAAACCACAACATTAGCTTGCAACCGGTGTTCATTAGCTAATAAATTAAGTGCACGGTCAGCTGCTGCTAAACCGGGATTATCACCATCATAGCAAATAACTAATTGGTGAGTGGTTTGTTTAATTAGTTGTAATTGTTCGGTGGTTAGGCTCGTTCCCATTGAAGCTATGCCATTTTTAACACCAGCGCCATACGCAGCAATAACATCCATAAAACCTTCAAACAAGTAAACCCGTTTATCTTGACGAATTGCTGGTTGAGCTAAATCAAA
This sequence comes from Candidatus Paralactobacillus gallistercoris, assembly GCA_018883675.1. Taxonomy (GTDB): domain Bacteria; phylum Bacillota; class Bacilli; order Lactobacillales; family Lactobacillaceae; genus Paralactobacillus_A; species Paralactobacillus_A gallistercoris. The sequence goes on from JAHLFS010000020.1 coordinate 2,166, forward strand.
GTTAAATAAAACTTTACGCTTATTAAATAGCCGTGTTTCGGGACTATTTAAATATTTAGGTTCATTATCAGGAACTTGTTGCGCCAAAATACGTCCTGAAAAAGCAATCGTTTGTCCATTTGCATCACGAATTGGAAACATTATCCGATTGCGAAAACGATCATATAATTTATCATCATTACGATCAGCAAACAATCCTGATAATTGTAAAGTCGACGGCGTAGTTTTTTTAGCTTGAAAATAATTCGCTAAAAGCTGTTCATCAGGTGCAAAACCAATGCCAAATGTTTTAATCAATTCATCTGACATGCCACGATGATGCAAATATGCTAATGCCGGCTCCCCCATTTCAGTATTCATCAAAATATGCGCATATAATTCTTGTGCTTGTTGATAAACTTTTTGTAAAGCTAGTACTTGAGGATCAACGTTATTAACATGATGAACTTGATAACGATTATCAAGCGGAATGTGATCAAACGCAGCAACTTGCGCAACTGCTTCTGGAAACGAAATATGTTTTAAATCCATTAAGAATTTAAAAACGTTGCCACCACGACCACATGAAAAACAATGAAAAATTTGTTTTTCTTCGTTTACCGAAAAAGACGGTGTTTTTTCCTCATGAAATGGGCACAAGCCGAATAAATTGCGTCCTGATTTTTTTAATTGAACATACTGACTGACAACATCAACGATATTAGTATGATTCCGGATATTATCAATAACATCTTCAGGAATTAATGTTGCCATTTATTCAAACTTGCCTCCATTTCACATGAGATTGATAAAAGCCGCATCAATGATTCGACTTTTGCCTATAGAAACACATAATATATTATATTATCAAATCATTGACATAACAAGTAATTTGCTTTTATTTAAAGTCAAAAAAAGCACCTTAACTGTGCTTAAAACATAAGTTAAGATGTTGCTTAATTAATATTAAGCGGGTGACGGGAATCGGACCCGCGACTTCAGCTTGGGAAGCTGGAATTTTACCACTAAACTACACCCGCAATACGTTTATTATTGTAACATATTTATTATAATTTGACTAGTTTTAATCTTTACTCTTTAATATAATCCCATAAACTTTTATACTAAAAGTAAATCATTACTCAAAATTTGACCTAAAGAAAGGAACTAATATGAGTAAAACATCCACTAATACTAAAAAATCAAAACGGCGGCGGAAAGATATTACAGCAACTGCTACTGAAAGTAATGGTGCCGCTTTAATTGCCGCACCCAGCACAAAACAAGAAAAAAAAGCGGCAAAAGTCGAAAAACAAGTTGAAAATAAAAAAGCCAATGACGAAATTAAAGTAGAAGCAATGGCAAAAGATGAAAAAATTATTCAAAAGCCCATTGCTGAAGAAAATAAAGATCAACAAAAATTGGCTGAGGATAAAAGCTTTCGTTGTCCCGTTTGTCATACTATCTTAGCATATGGTACTAAGCAATGTCCTAATTGCGGCAGTAAGATTTTTTACCGTGATATGTCGCACACCTTTTGGAATGAACGAAAAATAAAGCTTTTACAACAAAGTGGTGCTATTAGTCATGACTAGTAAAGTTAGCCAACTCACTTTCACTGAGCAATGGTCAATGTGGTTATTTATTTTAGGAACATTATTATTTGTTGTGGGCGTACTATGGTGGCTAATTGCTTGGTTATTCAAACGACAACGAACTGGTGCTAAAAAATTAACACTAGTTGCCTTCATTGCGGTAATTGTCGCAATAATTACGGTGGGCTTTTTTGGTGGTTAAACCTCATTTGAAAAGGTGATTAGCATGATGGCATTATCAATTCATCCTGAATATGCATGGCAAATTTTTATTGGTAAGAAACCTATTGAATATCGCTCATGGCGTACTAATTATCGTGGTCCTTTATTAATTTGTGCCACTGCACAGCGTAAACGTGGTTATATTAGCGGTCATGCGTTATGTGTAGTTAATCTTATTGGCATTGAAACATATGGCACACATGACTTTGGCTGGCAATTAGCACCCTTTACTGATGATAATTCGTATTGGATTACGCCTTTTCCCGTTAAAGGACAATTAAAATTGTTTAACGTTGACGATCAATTAATCCATTCTGTGCCTTGGCATAATCTTAACAGTACACCAGCCCAACAATGGTGGCAAAACATAACTGAACCATTACGTTATTAAATAAAAAATAAGCTGATTAACTAATCAGCTTATTTTTTATTTAATCATTCAAAACGTCGGTAATAACTAATAATGCCAATTAAAATTGCCCCTGCTAACCAAATCGTGTGCAAATGCCAAAATTGCTGAATAATTGCTGAACTGATCGCTCCACTAATAAAACAACCAATAATACCAATGTAAGTTACCCCATCGTGAAGATATTTTTTATCGTGCGTATAAAAGTACTTACTCCATGAAATTATAAATTTTTTAAAATTGCCAGTTGAATAAACAACATTGTAACTAACTCCATTGGCACTGTTAAAAGCTGTTGTTTGCATAGCTAACGTACATGATAAAAATAATACAATTACCAAATTAGAAAATGAAGTCGGCAAAAAACCAATTATTAAGCATACAGCAACATTAGGCCATAAAACCATTAATCGCGAATAATCACGCTTACTTTCATTTAATAAGGTAATAATACAGGCACCAATGCCAAAACCAATTAAAGAAGCCAAATCCGTAAAAAAAGCTAACCAATGACGATATGCTAAGTTAGCACTTAATAATACAATATTACCAGTTTGTGCACCTGATAAGACATTCCCGCGTTGAATAAAAGAATAGGAATCTAAAAAGCCACCAATAAAGGTCAATAAGCCTGCTAAACTTGGTAATTGATAAATATTTTTTATCTTCATACTATTCACCTATACGTAAGTATATAGCTTATTGTTTTTAAGTAATAAAAAAATCGCTCGATACACATCGAACGATTTTTAATAGCCCGTACGGGATTCGAACCCATGTTACCGCCGTGAAAGGGCGGTGTCTTAACCACTTGACCAACGGGCCATAACTCCGGCAGGCGGACTCGAACCGTCGACACCCTGATTAACAGTCAGATGCTCTACCAACTGAGCTATGCCGGAATAACGCACGGCGACTTCCTACCCTCGCAAGAGG
>JAHLFS010000021.1 GCA_018883675.1 Candidatus Paralactobacillus gallistercoris
GTGTCTGACTACGAATCAGAAGGTTGTAGGTTCGACTCCTACTGGGTGCATTATCGGGAAATAGCTCAGTTTGGTAGAGCACTTGGTTTGGGACCAAGGGGTCGCAGGTTCGAATCCTGTTTTCCCGATAAGAGATTATTTCTCATTTAATATATCATCGCGGTGTAGCTCAGCTGGCTAGAGCGTTCGGTTCATACCCGAGAGGTCGAGGGTTCGATCCCCCCTGCCGCGATTGGATTTAAGGAACTTGGACCTTTAGCTCAGTTGGTTAGAGCAGACGGCTCATAACCGTCCGGTCGTAGGTTCGAGTCCTACAAGGTCCACTTAAATTTAATATCTACGGAGGATTACCCAAGTCTGGCTGAAGGGAACGGTCTTGAAAACCGTCAGGTCGGGGCAACTCGGCGCGAGAGTTCGAATCTCTCATCCTCCTTATCCTTATCGCGGGATGGAGCAGTCTGGTAGCTCGTCGGGCTCATAACCCGAAGGTCGTAGGTTCAAATCCTACTCCCGCAATATGGTTCCATGGTCTAGTTGGTTTAGGACGCCTGCCTGTCACGCAGGAGATCACGGGTTCGAGTCCCGTTGGAACCGTTGATGGCTCGGTAGCTCAGTCGGTAGAGCAAAGGATTGAAGCTCCTTGTGTCGGCAGTTCGATTCTGTCCCGCGCCATCCACGGAGGAGTAGCGAAGTGGCTAAACGCGGCGGACTGTAAATCCGCTCCTTCGGGTTCGGTGGTTCGAATCCACTCTCCTCCATTTATAGGAATATAGTTCAAAGGTAGAATAACGGTCTCCAAAACCGCTGATGTGGGTTCGATTCCTACTATTCCTGTGTTAATTTAATATTATGGCGGTAATGGTGAAGTTTGGTTAACACATCGGTTTGTGGCACCGACATGCGCAGGTTCGAATCCTGTTTACCGCCCTTGTTATTGGGATATGGCCAAGCGGTAAGGCAAAGGATTTTGACTCCTTTATGCGTAGGTTCGAATCCTACTATCCCAATTTTTTTATATAAAAAAAGGGTTTGATCCTTATATAATTGTGGATTTGGCGGTATAGCCAAGTGGTAAGGCAAAGGTCTGCAAAACCTCGATCATGGGTTCAAATCCCGTTACCGCCTTTATATAATCTGCCGGTGTGGCGGAATTGGTAGACGCGCTGGATTCAAAATCCAGTGTCCGATGAGGACGTATCGGTTCGAGCCCGATCACCGGTATAGGTGATAGAAAAAGACTTAGTTATTAAACTAAGTCTTTTTTTATATGTTGAAAAGTAGGGGGATAAATAAAAAACCAGCAGTTATATAACTGCTGGTTTTTTATTTATTAAATCATTACAAACATTGGCAAAATCATTGGTCGTCGTTCAGTCTTATCAAATAAGAAATCTTGAAGGCGATCAATAATTGTACTACGTAACATTTGTTCAGTGGGATGATCATTATTGTTTAAAACATATTTAATGGCATTATATGCACAATGCTGTGCTTGGTTAATTAGTTTGCCAGATTCACGCATATAAACGAAACCACGTGACAAAATATCAGGACCAGTTTGTACTTTTTTCTTATTGAGATCAATGGTTGCAACTACTACAACAAGACCTTCTTCTGAAAGAATACGCCGATCACGTAAGACCGCATTGCCAATATCACCAATGCCATTACCGTCAATATAAACATCGCTTGCTGGAAAATGACCAGCATAACGAGCTGAATTGGCAGTTAATGCTAATACATCGCCATTTTCCATAATGAAGCAATTTTCTTTAGGCACATCGCATAACTGTGCTAGTTCGGTATGCACTTTTAACATACGGTATTCACCGTGAATTGGCATGAAATACTTTGGCTTCATTAAGCGTAGCATTAACTTTTGTTCTTCTTGACCACCGTGCCCAGAAGTATGAATATTGTTTACTTTACCATGAATAACTTCCGCGCCAGCTTCAGTTAATTCATTAATTACTCGATTAACACTTGTTGTATTACCAGGAATTGGATTAGATGAAAATACTACTGTATCACCGGGTTGAATTGAAATTTGGCGATGTGTGCCATTAGCAATACGACTTAAAGCAGCCATTGGTTCACCTTGAGAACCAGTGCATAAAATCATAACTTCATTTGCTTTAAGTTGATTTAATTCATTAGGATTAATTAACACATCATCAGGAATATCAAGATAACCTAGTTGACGACCATTAACAATAGCAGCTTCCATACTACGACCAAATACTGCAATTTTACGACCATTATGAATGGCCGCTTCAGCTGCTTGAGCAATTCGTGAAATATTTGAAGCAAAAGTAGCAAAGATAATTCTACCTTTGATGCTTTCAAAAATATGCCGAATTGAGTGTCCAACAAAGCGTTCAGATTTAGTGAAATTAGGAATTTCAGCATTAGTACTGTCAGACATTAATAACAGTACGCCTTCTTCGCCTAATTTGGCCATTCTTTGTAAATTAGGAGCAGGTTGCTTACCCACAGGAGTTAAGTCAAACTTAAAATCACCAGTTTCAACAATAACACCTTGTGGTGTGTGCACGGCAATTCCTAATGTGTCAGGAATTGAGTGGGTTGTTCTAAAGAAAGAAACACTTGTTTTACGAAACTTAATTACCGTATCTTCATTAATTTCGTGTAATTCAGTGGAACGTAAAATACCATGTTCTTCTAATTTACTTTTAATCAAAGCTAAGGCGAGGGGACTTGCATAAATCGGAATTTGCGGAATTTGTTTTAACAAAAACGGAATTCCACCAATATGATCTTCATGTCCATGTGTAATTACTAAAGCTTTAATTTTTTGTTGGTTTTGAACTAAGTATTGATAGTCAGAAATAACATAATCAATGCCTAATAAATCATCTTCGGGAAATTTAATACCAGCATCAATTACGATAATTTCATCTTGAAATTGGACACCGTACATATTTTTACCAATTTCACCTAAACCACCAATTGCAAAAACAGCTGTTTCATTATTTTTAACAGCTAATTTCATCTTAAAACTCCGTTAACTTAAAATTAGGGCTCTTCTTTTCATATTCTAAGAAGTTGCCAGTTAATTCTTGGATTAATTCAATATTGTATGGTGTGTTTTCTTCGAGTAATTTACGTGCTTCAACCGTATCTTTAGCTTCTAAATAAAGCGTTTTGGTTGATTCACGCCGTGGTGCATGGGTTTGATCTTCTTGATAGAGAACTTTAAAAATCATATAAAACCTTCCTTTTTGTTTATATCAAAACGAACGATTAAAATCACAATAATAATAACACTTGCAAAGAAACGTTCACAAGTAATTTAATAAATGATTACTCCAAAATAACTGTATCAGGATCATCTAGAGTAAATGGATGTTGTTTGTTGATATGGTCATAGAATAAGACACCGTGTAAATGGTCAATTTCGTGTTGGCAAACAATGGCTGGATAGCCTTTAAGCCGGATGGTCTTAGTTTCGCCATCCATATTTTGGTATCGTAACGTGATACGGTCATGCCGTGGCACATATCCGGGAATATTGCGGTCAACCGATAAACAGCCTTCGCCTTCAGCTAAAGCAGCATCTTGAACAGAGTGACTGACAATTACGGGATTAATGATGACTTCTTTGAAGATAGGAGTGTCATCTTCAGCATCATCTGGAGCTGGTACTAAAACGGCTGCCATTTGTTTGGAAACGTTAACTTGTGGAGCAGCTAATCCAACACCAGCACGTAATTGGTGCTTTTCAGCAATTTCAGGATCTTGCGAATTAATCAAGTATTCCATCATTTTATTTGCTAATTCACGATCTTCTTCAGAAAGTGGGAATGTTACTTTTGCAGCCCGTTTACGTAATACAGGATTACCATCGCGGGTAATGTCTTTCATTAAAATCAAAATATTCGTCCTCCTATGTAGTTATTACTAATTATTCTACCATAGCTTCTAAAAAGCTAAAATATCTTTTATTGACGATGATTTAAAAAATATGTTATAATACAATCATAATAAATATGGCTTACCCGTTAGGTGAGGCTCCTATATGAACATAAGCTGCTGCTCAGAAACATCTAGAGATGCCAATGAGTTAAGCGAAATTGCCCATTAAGGCTCTTTCTAATGTAGCTGAATTTATTTTCTACGTCATATAGTGCTAAAACTCAACGATGGGGAATGCACGGTAACAGTTTTTAATAAACTGTTTTTTGAAGCGCACTTCCGTCGTGAAGTGTGCTTTTTTATTACGGTAGTAAGCCTATAAAAGTGAGGTGGATAAAATGACTGATACAAGTAACCCTAGTTCGTCTAGCAATGACATACCAAACCAGAGGAAAACTACTCATTTTATCGCTTCACGTGACTTGGTTGTTCGCTAGGTAATACGGTAATGCTGAGTATTTGCTCTGGAGTTATGTTAAATTATCTGTGATATGTAAAACGGCATTAGTTTATTATTTGTTTGGGAACAAACATGCTAAGCCAGCAAGTTGCGGAATCAACTGGTGCATATGCGATATAATTTAACAATTACCTGTATTAACTATGATAATTTGATATTAATTAACATGGTTTAGAAAGTTTTATTTACAAAAGCATCTATGTTTATCATACTTAAAACATAGATGCTTTTTTTATTAAGGTGGTTCAATGAATAATACACTATTATCAGCCCAACAACTTACTAAAAAAGTGTGGGGCCGCGTTATTTTAAAAGATGTTAGTTTTACAATGCAACAAGGTGAAATTTTGGGCCTTTTAGGTCCGAATGGCGCTGGTAAAACGACGATAATTCGTTGTTTATGTGGCTTAACTAAGCTACAACATGGCAAAGTTATTATTAATGGTTTTGATTTACATCACCATTTCAAAAAAGCCATCGCTAATTTAGGTGTAACGATTGAAAATCCTAGTTTTTATAATTATATGAGTGGTTGGGAAAATTTAATGCAATTAGTACGCGCTGATCATCTTAATATTAATATAAAAGCAATTAATGATATTATTGCACGAGTGAAATTAACTGATGCCATTCATCATCGCGTTAGCACTTATTCTTTAGGAATGCGGCAACGTTTAAACATTGCGATGTGGTTGTTAGTGAAGCCGCGTATTTTGCTATTAGATGAACCATTAAATGGTTTAGATCCAAGTGGCATGTATTTATTACGTAATACTTTAAAACAATTAGCATCACAAGGCAGCAGTATTTTAGTATCAAGTCATGTTTTACATGATGTTGAGCAAATTGCTAACCACATTGTTATTTTACAAAAAGGACAAGTAATTTATGATGATAGTTTAGTTCATTTAAATCAAGGCAACCACCGCGTAATTCATTTACAAGTTGACAATATTAAAAAAACTATCAAAATTTTAAATAAACTCCAGCTGCGTTTTTACATGCAAAATCAAATTTTTGTTATTGAAACTATTAAGGATGTTGATCACATTCAACAAACGTTACTGCAAAACTTATTAGTCAATAACATTAATGTTAAGGCAATTTATACGCAAGCAACCTCATTAGAAGAAAAATTTTTAAATATCACAAACGAGGAAAATAATCATGTTAGCGCTAATCAAAAATGAGTGGATTAAATTATGGCAGAAACGCACTACGCAAATTTTTACCATTTTATTATTTTTAGTTCCCATAGTAATTGCTATTGGAGGTAAAACCTTAGCTGGCCAGTTGGTGGGGTGCCCCTTACAAGCTAACGATTTATTACAATCATTAGGAAGTATTACCGTACCATATCATTTAGTCTTGGCATTAATTGTCGGTGCTATTGTGGCTGATGAATATAGTGGTGGTACGATTAAAAATTTGCTAATTCAACCGTTTACGCGTAATCAGATTTTATTATCTAAATATATTGTTAGTTTGTTACTAAATGCTGTTTATGCTGTAGGATTATGGTTTGATTTGTGGCTTAGTGGTAATTTTATTTCAGGCTTTCAATCACCGTTAGCAACAGTACCCGGTTCCGCAGGGACAAGCGTTTTATTGGCTTCTTTAGGGATGTTATTCAGTGTATTTTGGGCCAATATTTTAATTGTTTCAGGAACATTTTTATTATCAACTTTATTTACATGGCCAGGTTTAGCAATGGCCTTTAGTGTCTTGATGTTGGTTGTTGATAATTTTTGTAGTGCAGTTGCAACCATTTATATGCTAGGGCGAGGGATGACATGGTTAAAATGGAATCCTTTTAATGTTTTTAATATGAATAAAATTTTTGGTATGAAAATTATGCACATTCCCTTACATGCAACTGATTTACATTATTGGCAAATGATGTTGATGTGTGTATGCTATTCAGGCATTTGTTATCTATTAAGTACGCTTATTTTTAAATATCGTGATATTAAGCTTCATGATCATTAATTATTAAAAATTAAATTCGTTAGTGTTTTTAGTAATTTTTTATGCTAAAATACTTATATTATTAACTACGTGCTGGTCCCATTGTGGACCACTTTTTATGTTAAAAACTGAGAGGAGAAGTCAATTGGTTAAAACAAGAGATGATATTCGGAACATTGCGATTATTGCCCACGTTGACCACGGTAAAACAACGTTGGTTAATGAATTGCTTAAGCAGTCTGATACGTTAGATGAACGTACAGAATTACAAGACCGGGCAATGGACGCTAATCCAATTGAAAAGGAACGTGGTATTACTATTCTTTCTAAGAATACTGCGGTTAAGTATAAAGGTACCCAAATCAATATCTTAGATACTCCAGGGCATGCTGACTTCGGTGGTGAAGTTGAACGGATCATGAAGATGGTTGATGGTGTCTTATTAGTTGTTGATGCTTTTGAAGGAACAATGCCACAAACACGTTTTGTTTTGAAAAAGGCTTTAGAACAACACTTAACACCAATTGTTGTGGTTAACAAAGTTGACCGTCCGGGTGCTCGTCCTGAAGAAGTTGTTGATGAAGTATTGGAATTATTCATTGAATTGGGTGCTGATGATGATCAATTAGAATTCCCAGTTGTTTATACAAGTGCTGTTAATGGTACTTCTAGTTTAGATTCTGACTTATCAACTCAAAAGCACACAATGGATCCTGTTTTTGACACTATTTTAAAGACAATTCCGGCTCCAATTGATAACTCAGATGAACCATTACAATTCCAAGTGGCAATGCTTGATTATAATGATTATGTTGGCCGTATTGGGATTGGTCGTGTCTTCCGGGGCAAGATTAAGATTGGTGATAATGTTTCTGTTTTGAAACTTGATGGTTCAGCTCAAAACTTCCGGGTTACTAAAATTTTTGGTTTCTTTGGTTTAAATCGGGTTGAAATTAATGAAGCTAAAGCCGGCGACTTAATTGCTGTTTCTGGTATGAGTGACATCTTTGTTGGTGAAACAGTTACACCTGTTGACCATCAAGATCCACTTCCAATTTTGCGGATTGATGAACCAACTTTGAAGATGACGTTTGCTCAAAATGATTCACCATTTGCCGGTCGTGAAGGTAAATTCGTAACTGCTCGGCAATTAGAAGATCGACTTCGTTCCCAATTACACACAGATGTATCCTTACGCGTTGAAGATACTGACCGTGCTGGTACTTGGACCGTTTCTGGTCGTGGTGAATTGCATTTGTCCATCTTAGTTGAAGAAATGCGTCGTGAAGGTTATGAATTACAATTATCACGTCCAGAAGTTATTTACCGTGAAATTGATGGCGTTCTTTGCGAACCATTTGAAACAGTTCAAATTGATGTGCCTAATGAATACACTGGTACTGTTATTGATGCCATGGCACAACGTAAAGGCGAAATGCAAAACATGGAAACTGATGCTAACGGACAAACCCGCTTAACATTCTTAGCACCTTCACGTGGTTTAATTGGTTATTCAACCGAATTCTTAACCTCAACTGGTGGTTATGGTATTATGAACCATACTTTTGAAAAGTATTTACCAGTTATTAAAGGTTGGGAACCTGGTCGGACTAATGGTGCTTTAGTTTCAATCAACCAAGGTCCAGCCACAACTTATAGCCTACAATCGGTTGAAGATCGTGGTACTTTATTCATCGATGCTGGTACTGAAGTATACGAAGGCATGATTGTTGGTGAAAATTCACGTTCTAATGACATTGCTGTTAATGTAACCAAAGGGAAGAATTTAACTAACACGCGTGCTGCTGGTAAAGACCATGCAGCTGCTATTCGTACGCCACGGCATTTAACATTGGAAGAATCAATTGAATTCTTAAATGATGACGAATACTGTGAAGTAACTCCAGAAAGCGTACGGCTTCGTAAGAAGATCTTAAACACTAGTGAACGGCAAAAAGCTGATAAGCGTCGTAAGATTGCTGCTAAAAAATAATTAATTAAAATGATAAAAAGCACGTTTGTAGATACTACAAACGTGCTTTTTTTATGCTATCTTATCAAAGTAGACTGATGTGATTATGCTATAATTGTTGTTATTAATTGTATTAAAGGAGATTTATTGTTTTGAAAAATATTCGTGAACGGCTAACGAATAAACTCAAATACATGGATTATTACATTCTTATTCCTTTCTTTGTATTAACATGTATTGGAATTGTCATGGTTTATTCAGCTAGTTCGAGCACTGTCGTGCAAATTGGTTTGAGTGCTAATTACTATTTAAAGAAACAAGCATTATATGCCATTTTATCCTTTATTATTGTTGGTATAGTGTTTTTAATTAATCACCATGCGTTGGTTACGACCAAAGCGATTTATATGTTTATGATAGTAGGCGTTGGCATTTCGTTACTTTTCTTAATTGGTTTAGCCCATCTTCATCCCAGTTCAGCGGTTAACGGGGCAACGGCTTGGATTCGATTAGGACCCATTAATATTGAACCATCTGAATTAGCTAAATTAACTATTATTATGTATTTAGCATATGTTTTTGCCAATCATAGTGATATTAATACTGCCGTTAATTTAAAAACGTTTTATCATAATAATGCTCGTCCTATTACTATTGCGGCAGGATTTTGTCTTTTAATTTTGCTTCAACCCGATACTGGGGGGATGACGATTTTAGCTACCATCATTATCATAATGATTGCTACTAGTGGCATGTCTGTTAAAAATGTCTTTAAATGTTTAGCCATTTTGATAGCCATTTTAACAGTTGGCTGGCTTTGGATTGTTAATTTTCCGCCAACTTGGATGACGCATTCTTATCAATACCAACGGATTGTTGCCTTTTTGCATCCTTTCAAGTACGCGAAAGCTGGCGGTACCCAGTTAGTTAATTCTTATTATGCCATTGTTAATGGGGGAGCCTTTGGGCGCGGCATTGGACAAAGTATTCAAAAACGTGGCTTTTTACCGGAACCATATACTGATTTTATTATGTCAGTCATTACCGAAGAATTAGGAGTTGTTGGGGCTGTAGTTATCTTAGCGTTACTATTTTTCCTGATTGGACGGATTATCTTAGTCGGCATTCGCGCCCGCAAAACCTATAACGCCTTAATTTGCTTTGGTGTTGGTACCTGGCTTTTTATACAAACCTGCTTTAACATTGGCGGCATGTTAGGTTTGTTACCAATTACTGGGGTTACTTTGCCATTTATCAGCTATGGTGGTACTAGTATGATAGTATTAGCGGTTGCGATCGGTTTAGTTTTGAATGTTGATGCTGATGAAAAGAAGTTAAGATTGCATTTAAAATCTAAAAAGTAACGGGGTAGTTAATAATGTATAAAAAAGTGGCACGTTGTGGCATTGCTGTTTGGATTAATAATCTCAAGCAAGCCCGTTTATTGCGTAAGTATGGCTTAGTTTATTATGTTTCGAAACGGCTGCGCTACGTTTATTTATATGTTAATGAAGATCAAGTGGGAAAAACAATAGCGCAATTAAAAAAGTTACGTTTTGTAAAACGGGTGCAAGTTTCGAAAAAGCCACAACTAAAAACAAGTTTTGCCGTTGAAGATGAAGTTGGCAATGAAGCGGGAACTTCAGCCGAAATGGACAGCTTATCATTTTATCAAAATCCAGCTTTAAGTAATAAAAACGAGGCATAATATTATGAGAATAATTTCAGGTGATTTCGGCGGCCGTCGTTTAAGTGCAGTACCTGGCATGCAAACTAGACCAACTACGGATAAAGTTAAAGAAGCAATGTTTAACATGTTAAGCCGTTACTTTAATAATGGTACGGTGCTTGACTTATATGCAGGCAGTGGCGGGCTAGGTATTGAAGCTATTTCACGTGGTTATGCGCATGCTTTTTTAGTTGATCGTCAGTACGCTGCTATTAAAACAATCAAAAACAACGTTGCTGTAACCAAACATCCTGAACAATTTACTATTTTAAAAATGGATGCTTTTAAAGCATTACAACATTTTGCACAAATACAGCAGCAGTTTGCATTAGTATTGCTCGATCCACCTTATAAGCAACAACAAATTGTTAAGATTTTAAATTATTTGGCGCAAAAGCAATTACTAACTGCTAATGCGATTGTACTAGCTGAAACTGATACAACGGTTAGTTATCCAGTTATTAATGGTTATGAATTAGTCCGTTTACAAAAATATGGAATTACGCAAGTAGCGATTTTCCGTTATCTAGGTGAAAATAATGACTAAAATTGCACTTTTTCCGGGAAGCTTTGATCCCATTACAAATGGGCATTTGCATATGATTGAACGTGCTGCGTGCTTATTTGATGAAGTAATTGTTGCGGTAATGTCCAATATGGCTAAACAACCGTTATTTACTTTAAATGAACGGGTTAATTTAATTAAAGCTGCTGTGGCTGCTGAACAATTAACTAATGTACGAGTAAGTGCACAGGTGAACGAATTAACGGTTGATTTTGCTCATCGTGTCCATGCGCAATTTATTATTCGTGGTTTACGTAATGCGCAGGATTTTGATTATGAAAACAACATTGCCCAGATGAATCATCATTTAGCTCCTGATATTGATACAGTTTTCCTAATGGCACGCCCAACGAGTGCATATATTGCTTCTAGTTTAGTTAAAGACGTGGCTCGTTTTCATGGCAATTTAGATCAACTAGTACCGACATGTGTAGCGACAGCTTTAACTGCTAAATTTAATCAAACGAAGTGATTATTAATGAAAAAAAGAATTTATCGTTGGCTTCGCTACCTATTAATAACTTTATGTATTTGCTTTTTAGGTTGGTTTTTATTCTGGCCGACTAATAAATATGCTGAAGAACCTGGTTCAGCTAATGATTTAACGCCATTAGTAACAGTAGCTCATCAGCATGATCATTGGCGTGGGCAATTTATGTTAATGACTGTTGGCATTCGTGGACCGTTATCACCTGTTATGATTTTGGTTAGTCATTGTCAACCATTTACTAGTTTGGTTACCCAAGATGATTTAATGGGGACGGAAAATGATCGTCAGTATATGCAGGTGCAAAAATATTATATGCAAACAGCGATTAATAATGCGATTGAAGTAGCTTGTCAACAGGCTCACGTTCCATGTCATTCCCAATATGATGGGGTATATATTATGAATGTGGCTGCTAATTCGTATTTTAATAAAATTTTACATGTTGGTGATACGATCACTGCAATTGACGGTCATTACTTTCATAATTCGCAACAGTTTATTGATTATGTTCACCAATTAAAAATTGGGCAACGGGTTCGAATTACCTATGTTCACCAAGGTAAAACTGCCCAAGCAACGCAACGATTAATTAATATTGGTACCGCTAAAAAACCACGACCAGGCTTAGGAATTACCTTAACTGATAAAGATAGTGTTAAATCACAAGTTCCGATTAAAGTTGATGTGGGTAATATTGGTGGTCCTTCAGCAGGTTTGATGCTAACATTGCAAATTTATGCACAATTAACGCATCAAGATTTATTACACGGTCATAAAATTGCCGGTACGGGAACAATGGCTTCTAACGGCGATGTTGGCATTATTGGCGGCATTGATAAAAAGGTGGTTGCTGCTAACCGCGCCCATGCGCAAGTATTTTTTGCCCCTAATTATCCAGCTAATAAAATTATTAAAACTATCAACCCTAGTTATCAAAATAACTACACGGTAGCTGTGCAAACGGCTAAAAAATTGCATACGAAAATGAAAATTGTTCCAGTACGTAATTTTCAAGATGCATTACATTTTTTAAAAAATGAATATCATTAAATAAAATTGTCATCGTTAATTTAACGATGACAATTTTTTACTTATTAAGAATAAAAAACACCAAAGTTGAGTATTTATAACTGAGGTGAAATTACATGAAAGAAATATTTAAACAGGTAATCATCACTAAATTACGTCATTATTGGTGGTTAGTTATTTTAGTAATGATTGGTTTAGGTGGTTTGCTTTTTTATATTCATTTAAATCACCAAACGTCTTTACAGCAAAATGAAATTTTATTAAAACAAACAAATACATCTGCTAAACATGCTACTACTTATCATAAAATTAAAGCTCCCAATAAGAAAAATAATGCTAACGAAATTTATGTTGAAATTAAAGGTGCAGTTAATAAACCGGGCATTTATCACTTAACTAGTCAGCAACGTTTGTTTGATGCTTTATCTAAAGCGGGTGGGTTAAAACCAGAAGCGGATACGCGTAAATTAAACTTGGCGCAACAATTACATGATCAAGATAGTTTTTACGTTCCGAAACAAGGCGAGATGTTACAAACTGATGATCTTGTGATTGCCGCAACTCATCCTGATAATCATGATGATAGTGGTGATCATCAGGATAATAGTAATCATGGGGATCAGATTAATTTAAATACTGCCACCGTAACAGATTTACAAAAACTAACTGGCATCGGTCCTAAAAAAGCTGCTAAGATTATCGAGTATCGTGAGCAAAGTGGCAAATTTAAATCAGTTGATGATTTAAAACAAGTTACCGGTATTGGAGATAAAACCCTTGCAACACTTAAACCGCACTTGTGCGTGTAAATACGAACTTGATCCCAGTAATTTACTGTTTTTACCAGCTTTAGTAACTATTTTTGGTACATATTGCGGTTTAGCAGCTACTCACCGTCTTTGGTACATAGTTGTTTTAATAATCATTATTATGCGTATTGTGCGTACCCATAATATTAGTATTCTTTTATTGAGTTTGGCTTTATTGGGAATAGTAATTTTGCGGTGCATGAGTTGGCAGCGACTTAATCAGCCGCTTTGTCCTACTAGTAAGGTAATTAAGGTTTTACCTGATGCTTGGCAAAATAATGGCCAACAAGTTAAGTTTATTGGCACAACAATGGATCATCAACGAGTGTCAGGAGTAATTTATCTAAAAAAATGCCAACAAAGGTGGTATTATCAACGTTTAACGCAACCATGTTGGTTAGTGACAAATAATGACTATTATCGGATCACCGCAGCTACTAATGAAGCCGAATTTGATTATGCTCGTTATCTTTGGCAACAGCACCATATTGCTTATGCTATTTCGCTAAAAAAGCCACCATTGCTTTATCATTGTCCAGTCTCATCGTTAAATGATCGCATTCATTGTTGGCGGAAGTATTTTTGGTTATATTTGCAAAAATTACCGTTCCAATGTCGGTATCATGCCCAGAGTTTATTATTAGGGAGTAATGACGGCGCTGGCTATTCTTATCGTCGTGATTTAAGTAAGTTAGGCGTTATTCATTTATTTAGTTTATCTGGATTGCATTTTTTTATTCTTTTACACACGTTATTGTTATTGGGCAATTATTGTGGCATTACTAAAGAATGCTTAGAGTGGTGTTTTTTAATTATTCTGCCATGTTATGCTATTATTGCTGGCGGTAATTTAAGTATTAGTCGGGCGGTTTTATTAGCATGGCTTACTATTATCACACATAAAATACATTGGTCATGCTCGCGATTATCATTGTGGAGTATGGTTATTATTATTAACTTATTGTGGCAGCCATACACGCTTTTTACATTGGGTGGTTGTTTAAGTTATTTATTATCATTAGTTATCATCGTAACTCATGGTCAAAGTATCTGGCGACAACATGTTATCATTTATTTAATGAGCACACCGCTAATATGGTATTTTAATTTTAAAATCCTAACGTTATCATTACTTGTTAACGTTATTTTTGCACCAGTATTTAATTATTTATTACTGCCTTTAGTATATATTACGGGATTATTAGGACCGTGTTTACCGTGGTTGGCTATTGGCAGTGAATATTTTTTAACCAAGATTGTTATTATTATTAAATATTTAGCTAGTTTACCATGGTTGGTGATTATTGCTGGGCGGTTATCATTATTAGAATTATTATTGTTATTGACCATTACTTTTTACTGGTTATTATGTTATCTTAAGCATCGTCATCGAATATTAAGCGTATTATTATGTTATTTAGCAGTGATTAGTATGCATCGTTATCCTTGGGAAGGACGTGTCGTATTTTTTGATATTGGTCAAGGTGATGCTATTTTACTTGAAGGCAAACAACATCAGTATAATGTTTTAATTGATACTGGTGGTAAGTTACGCTTTAATCATCAGCAACATTCTTCACGCGCTGAACAAGTGATTGTGAATTACTTGCATAGTCGAGGGATTACCCATTTAGATGCTGTTATTGTTAGCTATCAAGATGCTGATCATATTGGTGATTTGCCAGTTATTTTACGTCAATGTCATGTACGCGAAGTCGTTTTTGCTAAAGGCTTATTACGTAATCAATCTTTCGTTAAAAAGATAAAACCTTTTATTGCTAAAACACGGTTGCACCCGGTTTTAGCAGGTGACACTTTGCATTTTGGACAACAGACATTACAGGTTTTGGCACCAACGCACCCCGGGTTAGGTACTAATCATGATTCGTTAGTGATTTATGCGGTAATTGCGCAACAACGTTGGTTATTCACGGGTGATTTAGATCGCGCTGGTGAGTTACAATTATTACAACGCTATCCACAATTACAAATTGATTATTTAAAAGTAGGTCATCATGGCAGTCGTACTAGTAGTGCGCCTATTTTTATTAAAAAAATAAAACCACGCTTGGCCTTAATATTAGCTGGTCGGCATAATCGTTATGGGCATCCGCATACTACGACACTAATGCTTTTAAAGCGTAATAAAATACCATATCTTAATACTGCCCAAGTCGGGATGATAACTTATCATTATTCCAATTTTTGTCCGGCATTTTGGCAAACGTATCGAAAGTGAAGAAAATGAATGTAACAGAATTATCACAACACATTACCCATCAAGACATTGCCCCTTTATATTTAGTAGTGGGTGAGGAAGCGTATTTACAACAAGCGGCGCGGGAACAATTTTTGAAAATTTTACCGACGGATGAACGTGATTTAAACTTAGGTCAATATGATTTAAATGAAACATCATTAGCAACTGCCCTGGCTGATGCCATGAGTATGCCTTTTTTAGGTGAACGTCGGGTTGTTTTTTTAAATTCGCCAGTATTTTTAACCAGTGAAAAAAGTAAAATTGAGCAACCGGTTAATGAATTAATTGATTATTTGCAAGCGCCGACACCGACGACGGCTTTGGTTATCTTTGCACCATATGCTAAGTTAGACGAACGAAAAAAAGTTGTGAAGTTATTACGACAACGTGCTGTTATTATTGATACTGCTAAGTTATCAGAACAGGCTGCCCGGGAAGCCTTTCAATATGAATTAAAAAAACAGCACTTAAAAATCACTTCACAAGCTTTGCAACTGCTTATTCAACGCACCGACGCTGATTTTTCACTAATGATGGCGCAATTAACGAAATTAGCATTATATGCCCAAAGTAGTCATGAAATTGACCAAGTGGCAGTAACCCGGTTAGTAACTGCTAAATTAGAAGATAACGTTTTTGACTTGGTGAATGCAGTCTTAAATCGAAAAGTTAAATTAGCCCTTGAACAATATCAAATGTTAATTTTACAGCAGGAAGATCCTATTAAGTTAAATGCTGTTTTATTAAATCAATTTCGGTTATTATTGCAAGTAAAAATTTTACAAGCAAAAGGTTATACGCAAGGTACGTTAGCTACTAAGTTAAAGGTGCATCCGTATCGCATTAAGTTAGCCTTGCGACAAGTTAAAAAATTTTCAAAAGATGATTTAATTCATGCTTATTTAGGGCTAGAAAAACTTGAAGTAGGTATGAAGTCATCCCAAATGGATCGACGAATGTTATTTGAATTATTCGTACTGCATTTTGCTAAATATAAGCATTAAAAGAGAGTGAATACTATGTATTCACTCTCTTTTATTAATAATTAATTATTATCAATGATTATTTATTAGCTAATTGACTTAAACGTGATTTATCACGGTTAGCTTTGTTAGCATGGATTAAGCCTTTAGTTTCAGCTTTGTCGATTGCGCTGATTGCAGCTTTTAATAATTCAGGAGCATTTTCAGCACCTGCTGCTTGTGCATTCTTGTATTTCTTAATAGCTGTCCGTAAAGCGCTTAATTGTGAAGCATTCTTAGCGTTAGCTTCAGCTTGTGTCTTAACACGCTTGATAGCTGATTTGATTTGTGGCATGGATTTCACCTCCGAAAATTATCAAAAAATTATTGACGAATATTGCACAAGCGTTATTATACATAAGCATAAATAACATTGCAACTAGTCAAGGCAAATTACTTTACTAACTTTTAAAAAATAAAACTTGCTTTCTGAATATTTTTTCGGTAAAGTAAGAAAGTAATCTTTTAAACACCGTTTCTTTGTTTAACGAACCACCAACGTTTTACTCAGTTACTGGTGTAAATAATATTTAAGGGTGATTAATTATGGCTATTTCACAAACACAAAAGCAAGAAATTATTAAAGAATATGCACGTCATGAAGGCGACACGGGCTCAGTTGAAGTACAAGTTGCAGTATTAACAGCTGAAATCGTTGCTTTAAACGACCACTTATCAGTTCATAAGAAAGACCATCATTCATATGTTGGTTTAATGAAGAAGGTTGGTCATCGTCGTAACTTGTTAGCATACTTACGGCGGACTGATGTTGTTCGTTACCGTGAATTGATCAAGCGTTTAGGCTTACGTCGATAATTTATTATTTGGTATATTAAAGCCGGTGATAACATCACCGGCTTTTTTTAATATCTAATTAATGTGAAAGTGATTAAATTATGCATGATAAACGAATTTATCGAACCCACTTTGCTGGTTTGCTACAAGTGGAATTACAGCAATTAAATGGATATACCGTCATGGTTAAGCATGGTACTACGGCTGTGCTAATTACGGGTAGTTTAGTTGCTAAACAACCAGAGCAAGTAGTAATTACGGCTAATTTTGATGACCAACTATTACTTAATTTATTAAAGACAACCTTATTAACCACGCTACATTTAACTCAACCCCTTATGCTCCAAGTGATTAGCTGGGGAACACGAACGCGTGAAGCTTTAACACCGTTATTATTTTTAGGAGCTAGTTTAGTTATTCAACAAATGTTACCTAATGCACCAGTTTTTGTGGCAGTTAATACTACTTATGATGGTCACCAATGGAGAATTGGTCGTAAACAATGTAACAATTTATTAATGGTTGGTAATAATGCAGGGATTATTTTGCTTGAAAGCAACGGATCCATAACCCAAAAACGAAATGTACTGTTATCAGGCATTCGACAAACTTACCAAATAATGCTGTCATTAGCAGCGTTTGTTACCCAAATTACTTATGAAATGGGGCATTATTCAGAAAAGAAAAATACATCAATAACTTCTGAACATCATTTTATTACCCGACGGCCATTGCTTTCTTATGAACAACATCTCTTACCAACAACTGGTTCATCTTTATGGATAAGTGGTGATACCCAAGTAATTGCTAGTGTTGAGCAACATTCCCAACAACTAGTGATGGCGGCTAATCATTCGTATCAGTTATCATTATGGACTAATTTTATTAATAATATTTTTGTGCCATTACAGTTAATGAATAAATTGTCAACTATTACTATTAATGATGATGGTAGTCTTTTAACAGCTAATGTTTATGCGGATTTATTAGCTTTAGCTGATGCCGGTGTGCAAATTGCGTGGCCCATTTATGCCCAAACCTTAGCATTATGCAAGCACCAAATAATTGCTATGCCTAATGCTGCTGATGAATGTCAGGCACATGCTTTGTTTAACGTGGCAGGATATGATCAAAACCTATTATCATTACGGATTACCACTAATCATTATTCATTACCGTTGACAACAGTCCATGAAGTTTTAACTAATATTGATACAACGAGTTGTTTATAGTGAACGTGGTCTTATATAAGTGATTATGATAAACTTAGTTTATTAGTTATGGAACGGCAATTAATAAATTTGAATAAATGAGGTGAAAGTAATGAGTCAAGTAAAAATTATTCCCTTAGGCGGCGTTCGTGAAAATGGGAAGAATATTTATGCAGTTGAAGTTGATGATGAAATATTCGTCCTTGACTGTGGTTTAAAATATCCAGAAAACGAGTTATTGGGAATTGACGTAGTAATTCCAGATTTTACTTACTTAATGGATAATATTGAGCGGGTAGCCGGTATTTTCCTAACCCATGGCCATGCCGATGCAATCGGGGCGTTGCCATATTTAGTTGCTGATTATGATATTCCGGTATTTGGTTCGGAATTGACAATTACCTTAGCTAAATTACGGGTAGCTGATGATCGGCGCGCTAAAAAGTTTAATAATTTTCATATTATTGATGAAAATACTGCTATTGATTTTAATCACGCGACGATTTCATTCTTTAAAACGACCCATTCAATTCCAGGTTCATTAGGCATTGTTGTTAAAACTGATGTTGGCCAAATTGTTTATACTGGTGATTTTAAGTTTGACCAATCAGCAGCGCCGCTTTATCAAACTGATTTGGCCCGTTTAGCTGATATCGGTAAGGAAAAAGTATTAGCTTTATTAAGTGATTCTGCTAATGCTGAGTCACCGTATGAACACACCAGTGAACATGATATTTGTCGCTATATTGAAGAAGCATTTCAATATCAAAACGGGCGGATTATTGTTGCGGCCGTAGCTTCAAATATTTTGCGAATTCAACAGGTATTTAATGCGGCTTATCAAACGCATCGCAAAGTAGTTTTAACAGGTCGTGATTTAGAGCAAATTATTAAAACGGCGTTACGCTTAGGTTACTTACAATTGCCAGCTGATGATTTATTAGTTCCAGAAAAACGTTTACGGGAATTAGATCCATCGGCAACGGTTATTCTCGAAGCTGGAAAAATGGGTGAACCGATTCAAGAATTACAAAAAATGGCTACTAATAAACATCACTTAACAAGTATTCAACCTGGTGATTTGGTATTTATGGTAACTACACCAACTTACGCCATGGAAACCACCGTTGCTAAAACCCGCGATATGATTTATCGTGCTGGTGGTGATGTTAAGGCGATTAGTGATGATTTACACGCGGCTGGTAATGCCAATAAAAATGACTTACAACTAATGCTTAATTTATTAAAGCCAGAATATTTAATTCCTGTTCAAGGGGAATATCGTCTTTTGAACGCCCATGCTGACATTGCGCATGAATTAGGTATGCCATATGACCATATTTTAATGACTAGAATTGGCGATATTATTAATTATGATCATCAAAAATTATATTTAGCAGGACACGTTGATTCTGGTAATACCATGATTGATGGGATTGGTGTGGGTGATATTGGTAATATTGTGTTGCGGGATCGGAAGTTATTGTCAGAAGATGGCATTTTTATTGCTGTTGTAACCATTGATCGGAAGCATAATCGGCTTGCGGCACGACCTAAAATCACTTCGCGTGGGTTTGTATATATGAAAGCTAGTCGCGATTTAATGCGTGAAAGTGCGGATTTAATTACAAAAACGGTGCAAAATAATCTTGATAAACAAGAATATGATTGGAGCCACCTTAAACAAGATATTCGTGAGAAATTAAATCACTATTTATATGAACAAACACGTCGGCATCCCGTTATTTTGCCAATTATTATGGAAATGAATAACGATAATAAAAAGAAAAATGACAAATAATATTCAAACATTGATGCACCAAGCTGCTCAAGTTGAACAAAGTGGTAATTGGCAGCAAGCTGTTACTTTTTATCAACAAGCATATGAACAATCAACTAGTTTGCTGATTAATCAGCACTTAGTGCGGGCTTTATTACAGTTGCATGATTATGAGCAAGCTGCTCGTTTAATTGATGAATATCATGATGATTATTTGCAACATGCTGATCTAACTACTTTATACTTAACAACGTTAACACACCAACATAAGTACACCTTATGTTGGTGTGTTTATTATCAATTACCGCATCCATTGCCAACCCAGTATCAATTAATTAAAACAAGTGAAGCAACTTATCAAACTAATCACGCGGCTGCAGTGCAACAATTACAAAAACAATTAATGCACATTACGGCATTGCCATCATTATTATCGCAATTACAATTATTGCAGCAGGCTGATTATTTACCACGCGCTGCTTTTATTACGATGGCACAATTTGTATTACGTGATCCGTTTTTATCGGCATTATTACGCGGATACTTATTAGATAAATTACGGCAATTACGCTGTCAAGCTCCGGTTGTGTATTTATTTTTTGGCGAAGAAAAACAAGTAATTCCTTATCAATTACCACCGATGAATGCGAGTGTTAAGCAACAGCAAATTCAACAATTATTAACTGAAAAATTAAGTATTGACCAACCACAATTGCTAAATACTTTTACCGCCCAATTACAATTAGATGCAGCTACATTATATCCATGTGCCGATCAACTAATTGCCGATCCGCAATTATGGGCTTATGGTTACTACCAGTGGCTACACGGTGAAAAAATTACTGATAAAAGATTAAAATGGTTAGAAAAATGCTTGCAAATTAATAATGATTTATTATACTAAATACGTGGAAATAATCTTTGTAAAAACCATTTACAACTTGCCATTAATTGTTTTATAATCAATGGCGAGTTCATTACCAAGGCGAATTGGTAAAACTTTTTACTTTGCTTTCTATCTTGAAAGTAGTATAATACAAATCAAAAGCTTTGCATTTTTTGCATAAGCTTAATAATACAGGAGGGTACTCTTAATGGCAGAAAAAGAACATTATGAACGTACAAAACCCCATGTAAACATTGGGACAATCGGTCACGTTGACCATGGTAAAACAACATTAACTGCTGCTATTACTAAAGTTTTGTCTGAAAAAGGCTTAGCTAAAGCAGAAGACTATGCTGATATCGATGCTGCACCAGAAGAAAAGGAACGTGGTATCACTATCAACACAGCTCACGTTGAATACGAAACAGAAAAGCGTCACTACGCACATATCGATGCTCCAGGACATGCTGACTACGTTAAGAACATGATCACTGGTGCTGCTCGAATGGATGGTGCTATCT
>JAHLFS010000022.1 GCA_018883675.1 Candidatus Paralactobacillus gallistercoris
TTAGTTAAAAAGAGTTAGGCATATGCCTAACTCTTTTTAACTAATTAATGTTTGCCTTTACTTTTATGTTCGTAAGTTAAGTGCATCAAGCTTGGAATTACGGCTGGAATTGTAAATACCAAGATGATTAAGCCAATAATTACGACTAAGGCGACTTGAATCAAGGTCAACACGCCTGATGGCATTAAGGCCGCAAAAGTACCACTTAAAATGATTGCTGCTGATAAGACCACCGTGCCGATGACATTTGAAGCCTTAATAATGTGCGTCGACAATGTTCCCGGCAAACTAGCATATTCTTGATACTTCATCATTAAGAAGATGCTGTAATCAACACCTAAAGCAATCAACATGATAAACCCGAAGAATGGTGTATTCCATGTTAACATGCTTTGTCCTAAGACAAATTGACTAATCAAACGCGTAATACTTAATGAACTAATGTATGCTAACAACAATGTTCCCAAAATATAGAATGGTTGCAAAACAGAACGCGTAATCAACATTAATGCTAACGCAATGCCGCAAAGCATGATGATTGCTGTTCTAATAAAGTCTGCATTAGCAATGTTTTGCGTATCGTCAACAGTAGCTGTTTGGCCACCAATAGCAACGGTTGCATCTTGTAAAGCCGTTCCCCGTAATGTGGCTTTTACTTCCTTATTCATCCGTTCAACAATATTCATTGCTTGTTGTGAACTTGGATCAATTGCAAGGACAATCGTCATCTTCGTCGCATGTAAGTTAGCTGACATGTAATTATCAATGGATTGTTTAAAGGCTTTACCATGAATTTGATCAGTTGGAATATAGAAAGTCTTTGCAGCTGCTGAATGTTTCAAACCACTGATATAACCATTCAACTGGCGAACACCATCATTAACTTGTCCTAAACCGTTAGCGCCTTGTGATAAGCCGTTTTGTAAAGCATTCATTTGGCCAACAACGCCAGTTAAAGTTGAATACATAGTGCGTTGACCATTATTTACTTGATTTAAACCAGCTGTTAAAGTAGGTACTTTACTATTCATTGTAGCTAAGCCATTCATCAACTGTGATGAACCATTAGCTAGTTGATTAATACCACCAGCTAATTGTTGTGAGCCAGGCACAGCTGTATTTAAAGCCGTTTGTAGTTGTGATAAGCCCCCACGTAATTGGCTAATTGCTTGTTGTGCACTTGGCAAAGCTTGGTTAGCACCATTAGCTAGTTTCGCTACATTTTGTTTCAAAGTACCGAGTTGATCAGCCGTACTCTTCAAACCTTGTAATTGGTTTGCCAAACTTTGTGTACTATTACCAATGTTTTGTGCATCACTAGCAACACCTTGTAAGCTTCCTTTAACCGCATTTTGCTGTTGTTGTGCCTTTTGGGTAACTTGATTTAATGCACCCTTTAAAACAGCTTGTTGCCCAGCATTTAACGGTGTTTGTCCGCTTGCTGATAAGGCTTGTTGAATTTGACTAACCATTTGATCCGCACTAACACTGCTACCACCTAATTGTTGTTGTAAACTTTGTAACTTACTACCAATATCTTTGGCGTTATTACCAATGTTTTGCACATTACCAGCAATTTGATCGGTACTTGGTGTATTCGCATTATTTAAAGCATTATTTAGTTGATTTAAACCATTTTGAATACTTGATAAACCATTATTTAATTGCTGTTGTTGACTTGGTGATAACTTAGCTGCACCAGCATTAACTTGTTGTTGCATTTGTGCTAAGCCATTAGCTAAGGCATTACTACCATTTTGTAATTGGCCAATGCCATTATTCAAAGCACTCGCACCATTTGCTGCAGTACCGAGACCATTACCTAATTGGTTAGAACCATTAATTAATTGGTCAGTACCATTAATTAAGCTTTGAACACCATTTAAACCGCCGGCTAAATTACTATTCGCAATTTGACTGCTTGCCGCATTCAAACCACCTTGAATTTTAGTTAAAGCTTTACTTGAAGTATCCATACCATCAGTAACGGTATTCATTTGGTTATTAACATATAATTCTTTAACTGGTGAACCACCAGGTTGCGTTACTGACGCAACGGTCTTAACGCC
The DNA here is from genome assembly GCA_018883675.1 of Candidatus Paralactobacillus gallistercoris. Classification (GTDB taxonomy): domain Bacteria; phylum Bacillota; class Bacilli; order Lactobacillales; family Lactobacillaceae; genus Paralactobacillus_A; species Paralactobacillus_A gallistercoris. Next base: position 2,070 of record JAHLFS010000022.1, read on the forward strand.
AGGAATTTTTTGTAATTTCTTCGTTACTTCGTCAAGTAATTTCAAATCACGTTCATTATCAAGCGGATGATCCGTTTGGATATAAAGCGTTGATGGTTCAGCGGTCCCCTTGGAAAAATGTTTTTGAACTACCCGGAAACCGACTTTAGCAGGTAAACTATCATTTAATTCAACCAAATCATTGTAGTTTAACCCACTATGATTAGTAAAAATAAATGGCACTGTACACAATAACACTAAGCCCAACGCAATTAATGGATGCGCAATGGAATGAGTGGCAATGGTTTGCCACATTTTGTTATTACTTGGTCCAGTGAATTCTTTAACCGGCCAAAACATTTTTCGTCCCATTGTCATCATAAAGAATGGGTTAAATGTCAAAATAGCTAGTAATAAGATGGCAACGCCAACGGCAACCCCGGAAGCGGACCGATAAATTGAGAACCGTGCTAAGAATAAAGCAGAAAAACCAATTAAAATCGAAGAACCAGAGAATAAAATCGTGCGGCCGGCTGTCTTTAGTGCTTGCAAAGTAGCCGCATATTTATTTAAGCCCTTACTTAATTCTTCTTTAAACTGGTCGAATAATAAAATATTATAGTCAGTTCCAATCCCAAACATAACAACTACCATAAATACCTGGGTAAAGTTACTGAATGGGAAATTAGCTTTAGCAACCAAATTAGTAACAACACTTAATGAAACTAAAAAGGCTACGCCAACTGTTAATAAGGAAACAATCGGCACAATTGGCGAACGGAAAACTAAAATTAACACAATAAAGATAAAGATTGTGGCAATTACTTCCGTTTTCTTAATGCCTTGTTCAGTTGCTTGAATAAAATCATCATTTAAAATATCAGAACCAGTAATATAAGTCTTAATACCCGGAATTTTAACCGCACTAGTTAATTGGTGATTAATCGTCCGGATAGTACCGTGCTTTTTAGAAACTAATAATTGTACCAGTTGCGTGGTTTTATCCTTACTGATAAATTGTTTTTTAGTTTCGGCATTATCATTAGGCGCAGTAACTTTAGTAATACCGTATTTATTTTCATGCTTACGTAAATAAGCCACTTTTTGATTAATTTCTTGCGTTTGTTGATGTGTTAATTGATGGTCGCCATTATTAAAAATCGCAACGATTTGATAAGTATCATCTTCATGACGACCCCAATGATTTTGAATCACTTGGGCAACTTGACTTTGAGCACTACTTGGAATTTTCGTTTGGCCCTTGTCACGTACCAATTGCGGAATATTAGGTAGAAAAATCATCCCAATGATAACGGCAATTGTCCATAAAATCACTGAAAAAGTATGATTATGCCAAAGCTTTTTCATCATTTTCGTTATCCATTCCTTCCTTTATATAGTAAATGCATCCCAACATGTCTGTCGTAATTGTCGGTACATTTCATGAAATTTAGGTTGATCGTATTGTGTTGGTAACGTCCCGTTATCCCGATGCACAATAAAATCAATAATAAACGTTAAACCGCCGTATAATAACGCACTAAGGACGTGGGGATCTACCTTTCTAAAAACACCAGCTTGTTGACCATTAAGAATAAAATCATTTAAAAAATCAAATAATTGCATAAACGCTTGATGACTTTGCTGATTAAGCGCCTTATCAAACTCATTTTTAGCAATAAAATAGATTAATTGCGGATTTTGATTAATGATTTCCTCACCGCGGTTAAAAATAAAATCAAAACGTTCCTTATAGGAAGCGTTTTGCGGATAACCATCAGTAAGGGCCGTAAACATCCGGTGTATACTGCGTTGAAACAATTTATTAAGTAGATCTTGTTTATTATGAAAATATCGATAAACTGTACCGGCACCAATCCCCGCTTTTTTCACAATCTGTGGAATACGTGTGGCATCATAACCATTTTCGGAAAACAATTGTAATGAAGCATCTAAAATTAAGTCTTCTTTGTTATTTGCTTCCATATTCCCAACTACCCTTCTCAAGTGCGGAATGAATGTTCATTCTTAAACACACCATACTAATTTACTATTTTTATTTCGGAAAACAATAGCTTTTATGACAGATTACATAAAGTGTCAGAAAATATTACAAAATAATGGCAAGTCGTAATCTGTTTGTTTGATTGTTATATTGTTGTCATATAATCACGTTTTTTATACAGCATAATTACGAGCACTTTACAATCATGTTACAAGCATTGTATCTCCAAATAAGATACGGTAAATTAATAATCGTAATAAATGAGGAGCGTGATTATTTTATGAAGAAAACATCATTACTTGCGATCGGTGCCGCAGCATTAGGAATTGCAGCAGTACCTACTGCAGCACATGCCGCAACGGTTAACATCACAAGTGGTGACACGTTGTGGAGTGTTGCCCAACAACATAACACTAGCGTAGATCAATTGGAACAATTAAATAACAATGTAAATCCATACGCATTACAAGTGGGTATGCAATTACAAGTTCCAGATAACAATAATCAAAGTACCACTCAAAACAACGTTAAAAGCATTATTGTTAAATCTGGTGATACATTAAGTGGCTTAGCACAACAATACAACACAACAGTTAGCGACTTAATGAGTATCAACCACTTAACAAGTGATGTTATCTATGTTGGTCAAGTATTACAATTACAACAAGTTGTTAATAATACTCAAAATGCTGTTAAGGACACTCAACAACAAGTTACTGTAAAACAACAACAAAACAACTACTCAGTAAACAATAACAACAACCGTGTTGCTAATACTAATAATAATGCTGCAGCTCCAGCTACAACATCATCAAGTTTAAGCAACAATGCTGCTGCTAATGCAATTGCTCAAGCTGAATCAGGTGGTAGCTATACTGCTCAAAACGGTCGTTACTATGGTAAATATCAATTAGATGTTTCATACTTACATGGTGACTTATCACCAGTTAACCAAGACCGTGTCTTCCAACAATACTGCAACCAACGGTATGGTTCAATTTCAAATGCATTGGCATTCCGTCAAGCACATGGTTGGTACTAATCAAATTAATCGTAAATAAAAGTAGTGCTACGGCACTACTTTTTTATTGCACAAAAAAGCCGAACATAATGTTCGGCTTTTTTAAAACTTATCTGCAAAAAATTTATCTAGAAAATGAGCAATCCCATCATCGGTATTATTATCAGTTACATAATGCGCGGCGGCTTTTACTTCTGGTAAAGCATTACCCATCGCCACACTAATCTCAGCTTGTTGCATCATACCGATATCATTAGGACCATCGCCAAAAACAAGTGTATGCGCAGCATCAGTTTGATAAGCGGTTTGTAAATGCGCAATCGCCGTGGCTTTATCAACATGATGCGGAATCATTTCAATATTATGCTTACTTGATGCCGAAAGGTGCATGTCGGTTTTAGTACTTAAATATTGTTTAACACTTTCCATAACCGTTTCATCATCAAACAAAATGATACCGTTCGTAATCCGACCATGCAAAGCTTGTTTTAACTGGGTAAATGACTGTACATAATGCGGTGCAATGGGATAAATTGCATCTTCTAATAAATGTTGTTTACCATAGTCCATGACAAACTTAGGTAATTGTTGCGTATAATACAAATCATTTAAGCCAAAGAAATAAGCAGGTAAATGATAATCAGCAATTTGTTGGTAAGCGGCCGTAATGGCATTCGCATTTAAAAAATTAACAATCCACTGGCCATGATTATCTTGATAAGCAGCCCCATTAGCAGTAATTAAGCGCATTTTATCATCAATTTGTTGCGCAATCGGTTCGGCCAGCATTCGCGGACGACCGCTCGCAATGTAAAAGATAACGCCTTTTTGTTGCCATTTTCGAATTGTTGCCACGGTAGCAGGTGAAACATGTAAATGATCAGTGGCCAAGGTGCCATCAATATCCATAAAAACTAAGTATGGTTGCGTCATAACTATTTACCTTTTGGTAATTTTTTACCGTTATCTAACTTAGTAATCGCATCGGCACGCCATTGTGACCATGCAACTGTTGCATTACCATCAGCATCATATGTTTGGTCCAAAGTACTTAAGACGGCTTTTAAAGCATTGGGCCGATTAGCTAAAACACCGTTAATTAATTCATCCGTGCTAAAACTCTTATTATCAAATAAGTAAGCATTAACATCAGCCATTTCACCATCATCTGATTGGGCAATTAATTCCAAATTATCCTTGCGATATAATGATAAATAAAATGGTACAAAGTCTTTTAAAGCATTTGCTTGAGCAGTTGTGCTCAATTGATCAAAGGTCAATTTATCCATAAAGAAAGTTACTCCTATCTAAAACATCTATGTTAAGCATAAAACGCTTGTTTAAATTGTTCAATAATAATTATTATAAATCTAATTTAAAGTAATCGATCAAGAAATGTGCTACCCCATCTTCATCATTGGTTAATGACGTTTGTTGTTGGGCAGCGGCTTTAGCATGGGCATTACCATTTTTCATCGCAACCCCTAAACCAGCATCTTTTAACATATCAACATCATTATCATCATCACCAAAAGCCAAGACAGCCGTCATTGGCAAATGATAATAATTAGCAACATACTGCACAGCACGTGATTTATAAGCCGCTTGCGTAGTAATTTCAATCGCTTTATCGAGCCAAGCGCCCCATGAATTAATTAATAATTGGGGATATTTATTGCTAATTACCCGGGTAATTTCATGTAAAGTGTCCTTAGCAGCAAAAATTGTTAATGAAATTGGCCGTCGTGGTAAAGTTTGTGCCGATAACAGGGTATCTGGATGCGGATTATCAACTAAATAAGGAACGTTCGTAAACGGTCGATCACTTAGTAAAAAATTTTTCCCTTCAGCAACGACCAATTTGAGTTGATATTGTTCTTTTAAAGTTAATAAATCAGTAATTACTGCATCATCCAAAGTAACCTCTTGCGCAGCGGCCCACTGCTGATGTGGTATCGTAATTAAAGCGCCATCAAAATTAATCATTGGCGTAGTTAATTGTAATTCATCATAAAAAGCTACACTAATATTATCAGGGCGCCCCGTCGTAATTACTACTTTATGACCCATTGCTTGCAAAGTTTGCAACGTTTTGATAGTCAATGGTGTCAATTTACCAGCTGCATTTAATGTTGTACCATCAAGATCTAATGCAATTAAATTCATACCAACACCTCTTTTTTGATAAAATAAGAGATTGGCTAACCAATCTCTTTACTACTTAATTATTCATCATTGTTAATGGCAATACTTCCAAATGTAATTGGTAAACTTCATGTTGATCCATCGCATTAATTATAAAATGAGTATCATCTAACCAACTAACTTGCAAACAATCAGAAGTATTTTCACTTAATTGATTCAGCTGCCGACTATTGCTAACGGTAATGCTTTGTAAATAGGTAGCAATTTGTTCAAATTCGGCAATCGCTGTACCACGGAGTTCTTCTGCTAACAGAGTTATCGTACGTTGCAATGCTTGTTCAAAGCTAGTTAATCGATTATCGTCTAAGCCTTCATAAAACACTGATAATGATTCTTGATGAACGGTTGCCCCAATAATTCCGTATAGCATATTAATCCCCTTTTACTGCATTTTTTTTATTGTATCATATTTTTTTACAGCAAAGTTTTCCGATTAACCACTAAATCAGGGGTAATATCATAAATAACCGGTACCCCGGTTTGTAATTCAACTTGCATAATGTCTTCATCACTAATATTTTCAATGTGCTTAATTAAGGCACGTAATGAGTTGCCATGTGCAACAATTAAAACGTTATGATTATTGCGTAATTGGGGAACTACCACATCACTCCAAAATGGTAAAACTCGTTGTAAAGTCATTTTTAAACTTTCACCTAAGGGTAATAATTGCGGATCGACATCATAATAACGGCGATCATGCCACGGTGCGCGGGGATCATCATATGTTAATAATGGTGGTACAACATCATATGAACGGCGCCATGCTTGTACTTGCGTCGTCCCATATTTTTCCGCAGTAGTTGTTTTATTCAAGCCTTGCAAACTACCGTAGTGCCGTTCGTTTAAACGCCATGTCTTAACTTCTGGTAACCATTCATGGGCTGTCGTCTTTAAAACAATATGTAATGTATTAATAGCCCGTTTTAATAATGAAGTATAAGCAATATCAAAATCAATGCCCGCAGCAGCTAATTTTTGCCCCGCCGCATGCGCTTCCTGGACACCTTGTGAATTAAGATCAACATCACTCCAACCAGTAAACCGGTTGCTTAAATTCCATTCACTTTGACCATGCCGTAGTAAAACTAATTTAGTCATTCTTTACCTCCTAAAAAAGGTCGTGATAATTCACGACCTTTATGCTTTTTTATTATTAGATACTGGTGGTTTAATACTTTGGACACCCAAAATATCAAGTAAAAAAGTAAATATCGGGATACCGACAATTAATCCCCACGTTCCAAATAAACGTTCTGAAATTAGTAAAACAATAAAAGTACAAAAAATTGGCAACTTTGTGCGGCTTGCCATAAAGCGCGGGTTCAAAACATACGCTTCTAAAGTATGAATAATTAAAATTAAAATTAGCAAGTAAACAACATAACGCAGGCCACCTACGGAATAACCAATAATCGATAACGGGATAAATGAAATAATAACCCCGGCAACCGGAATCATTGATAATAAGAAAACCATTACCCCTAAACTAGGAATATTAGGCATTTTCATAATTGCTAAAGCAATTACCGTCAAAGCAGTGTTAACCAGCGCAATTAAAATTTGGGCTTCAATGACTACACCAAATGTGCTTACAAATTTTTTGCCAAAGTAACCAACATCTTTAAAATACCAACCAAATTTACTATTAACTAATTCATCACCGAAATGTTTTAATTGTTTTGTTTCTAAAGCAAAGAAGAAACTTAATAAGAATGCAAAGAAAATCATTATACCCGTTGAACTAATACCACTAATATACGTTAAAAGCTTAGAAAGACCTGTCTTCAACTGAGCAGCCATATTAAAATGACTTAAATAATGATTTAAATACATAACAAACTGATCTTTATCAAAAGCACTACTATGATAAAAAGCATACACCTGGTTAATTAAACGCATTGATTGATGCAAAATTAATGGAACATAATGAACCACTGCATAATAAATTAAACCAACAATCACTGCATACACCGGCACCACAATTAAAGCCGGTTTAACATTGACATGTCGTCTAACCCAGTTAGTTAAACGCGTAATCAAAAAGGTGAAGATAAAAGTCAGTAAGAATAAACTTAACATGTGCCGAAAAAGCCATAATAATAAGCATAAACTTAATAAAACAACAATCCGACGCAATGTTTGTTTATGAATAAATTTTTGGTATGGTGTCATAATCTTACCCTTGGTTAGCTTTAGTAAAAATCTTTAATGAAGTTGCCGTTGCCTTTTGTGTATGCACAAGGTTACCGCGGACGATGATCCGATCAGTAACTCCTTCTTGAGCCGAAGCACACGTAACTAAAGTAATCAATTTTTGTCCTGGCACATCATTAATTACACTGACATCACTTTCATTAACAATCCACCGTGCCGTAACTTGGTACTGGTAAACATTATGCAAATCAGTGATATAAATATATGCCCCTTTTTGAATATTCTTTAATGGTGAAAATAAAATCCCTTTATTAGTCATATAATGACCAGCTAAAGCATAATTACCCTCACCCATTTTTTCATTCGGTTTCATAGTACCGCCGCCTTGGGACAATGATGTATTCGAAATCCCCGGCATAATTGGTAAATACATATCAACGCTGGGAATTGCTAATTTACCAATTGCTCCTGTATCACCACGCATTGCTGCTTGTGATACTTGTTTCATGCCTAACGGTTTAACACTAGCAAAATCATAAGTGGTCTTAGCATGCTGATTTTTAGCAACTTGTTCAACAGTTAAATCATTGTAACGTTTATTAGCCATATGGTCGACCAATGCTTCTTTGATTTGTTCATTAAAAATCATGCCTAAACCAGCAACTAGTAAAATAACAACAACGATCCATAATAAGATCTTTTTCCAACGTTTCAATTCCAAGCCTCCATTTATTAGTGAAGCATGTAATCACGTGTCATGGGCAGGTTCTTACCGCTAGCACCTTTAGTTAATAGGTATTGTATAACATCAATATTACCAGAACCAAACGATGCTGCACAAGCTTGTAAATAAAGGTCCCACATCCGGGCAAACTTATAACCACTCATTGTTTGTTCAAGCGAATCATTGGCCATGCGTTCAATTTGTTCACGTTTAGCATTGAAATTATCATCCCAAATTTCAACCGTCTTTTGATAATGACGCCGTAATGATTCCAAATCAAATACTTGCAAGCCAGCTGCTTCAATATGTTTAATATTTTCAACTAAACCAGGAACATAACCACCAGGGAAAATATACTTCGTTAACCATGCATTGGTAGCCCCGCCTTGTTGCCGGGTAATACCGTGAATTAAAGCAACACCATCATCTACCAAATAGTTAGCAACGTCCTTGAAATACTTGCCAAGTTCTTCTTTACCAACGTGTTCAAACATGCCCACACTCGTAATGTAATCAAATGGTGCATGTTTTAATTCCCGGTAGTCACATAACAATACTTGCGCTTGATCTTCCAAATGTTCACGATGAATAATATCGTTAACATAATTGTATTGTTCTTGACTAAGCGTAATGCCAACCGTTTTAAGCCCGTATTCACGCGTAGCGGTTAACATTAATGTTCCCCAACCACAGCCAATATCAAGTAATGTTTTACCTGGTTGCGGGTGTAATTTTTGCAAAATGTGATGAACTTTATTAATTTGGGCTTGTTCTAACGTATCATCTGGTTGTGCAAAATAAGCGCATGAATACGTCATCGTTGGATCAAGCCATAACTTGTAAAATTCATTCCCCAAATCATAATGTGCTTGAATATCTTCTTTATCAGCTTTTTCAGTATGTGATTGAAATTTAGTAAGATGAATAAACTTCTTATTCCGCATGAAGCTATTAACGGATTCATAAGCAGCGGTTAATAATACTTCTAATGGACGTTGATACTTATCAGAAGTTACTAAGATATCACCACGCATATAAGCTTCACCTAATGCTAATGATGCGCTTTTCAAAACTTCATGAACAGGAATTACTTTCTTAAAAGTAATCTTAATTACTGGTAGTCCTTGTCCATAATTTCTAGTTGTTCCATCCCAAAATTTTACTTGAATTGGTAAATTATTAAATGAACCTTTAAACAAATTAGTATAAAATTGTTTTTCAAGCATATAAAACCCTTCTTACTTTTAAAATAGTGCATTTTTAAAGTAAGTATACTCTTTTCCTTGCAAAAGCGCGAATATAAGCAAAAAGCACTTGTCCTCATTAATAAGAACAAGTGCTCTTTAATTAAGCTAATAATAATTCTAAAATGCGCACAATGACTGGCATCATTGATACTTTCAAAATTAGTAGACCAATGAATAATGATAAAACAATGGCCAAAATGATTACATACATCGAATCAAGTGATTCGCGATGACGCTCGTGATATAAACTAATTCCTAAACTAACAATAGCGAGGACACATTCTAAAATGAACAAAGCCGCAATAACACCAAACAATGTTGATGCCGCAATTAACGCTAAAAACATCATCAACGCTGTTAACGGTAAGATAATGCTGTTTTGACGCATCAATAATGTGACATAACTGTTATAACCAGTTTGGTGATCGCCTTGCACCCAATAATGTAAAAGCCAACCAATTAACGAATAAACAACATATAATAAAATACTTAGTAAGAAGATTTTAACGAAAAAGCCAATCCCCGTTGAATCATAACCAATACCTAATTGGGGATCAATCAAGCGAATATAACTTAACCGTTCTTCCAACTGATTCATTAATAATGTTGCCGTCAAAGCATTAAACAAACTAATAATAACAATACTAATGAAACCAAAATAACGACCCTTATCTTGTTGCGACCAACTCGGATGTAAAACACCCCGACGAACATATTGGCAATAACGCTGCCAAAAATGTTGACGCCAAGTCGGTTGCTTTTTAGCTGGTTGTTCAGCAGCTTTATCAGCGATTGTATCGTCAGACGGTGCATCATTATCATGTGGTTGGGTAGCCGTTGTGTCGGGTGTCGTTAATGATGCATCACTAGTATTTTTTTCAGAAGCAGCTTGGGTTGGTTGTTCATCAGCACTAGTTGCAGTTGGTTCTGCTTCACCATTGGCATAATTAGTTGCCGTTGGTTGTGAATTATTTTCTTGATCTGAATTCATATTACTCCTACCTTAACGTACGATAATTACTGAAACAGAGGCATTACGGGCAATATATGATGCTTGCATGCCTAAATGACGTCGTGAAAACATTGGATTAGTATGTGAACCAACAATTACCAAATCTGGTTGAAAAGTTGGAATGATTTCATCGACAATAACCCGTCCGGGACTACCTTCACCAATAATTGGTTCAATTGATTGCACGCCATATTCTCGTGCTTTTTGAACATAAGTATTCAAATCGCTCATCATTTCAGCCCGCCGTTTATCAAGGAAATCGCTTGATAGCGATTGATAAACATTCATATCACCGGTTTCTAAAATGGAAACAATCCCCAAAGCAACATTATAAGTTTTAGCTAATGTGCAAGCATAATCAAATGCTTTTTGTGATGATTCATCATCATCGTCATCAACAGCTAATAATAACTTATTGAACTGTAATGTTTTAACTTCAAAATCATCTTCTGTTTTAGCCATCACCAATAACTCCTTTTAATAACAATTAGTTATTCTTATTTTCATTAAAGTAACGCTTAAAACGACCATTATATTTATAGAACATATATGTTAATAACAACCGCCGTTTAAATGACATATCCTTATTATAAAAGACAGTAGTACCATAATGACCGATGCTTAACAAGTGCATTGCTTCATTCTTAGCATCACTTGGTGCGGCATATTTTTCAAACACTTTTTTCGGAACACCGAGCCATAATTGGTGTTTAGTAACGTCCTTATTCCCATAAACAGTTGGTTGGGCATCTAAATCACCCGTTACATAATCTTCAATTAACCACTTAGCTAAATTATAACCATTTAAAGTTACGAAGAAGCTACTACGTCCTTGGCGAATATTAATTTCAAATAATTTAAACGTATTGTCCCGCCGGTCAAATTTCATGTCAAAGTTAGCAAATCCTGTAAAGTTAATTTCTTCCAAGAATTTTTGCATCCGGTCATAAATATCTTGATTATATTCCGGAACAATGGCTACATAATTACCAATTGAACCAGGAGTAGGATCTTCTAATAATGGATGACCTAAGCACATCATCTTAACATGATGATTATGATCAACATAGGCATTTAAAACCCGCATGTTTGAATCATCACCCGGAATAAAATCTTGCAAAATAAGGTCAGAAGTATAACCATTATCATAAATCTTGCTAACAATATTAAGAAATTCGGCTTGTGAATGTACAATAAAGGCCTTTTTACGACCTTCAAAGTTAATATTCAACCATTCAACACTATCAGCTGGCTTTAAAGCAACTGGAAAATCAAAAGGAACTGTTAACCCTGCTTTATTTTCATACATTTGCTTAGTGATAATTTTGGTCTTAGGATAAAGCAACCTATACTTATCACACATTTTATAAAAGTTTTCTTTATCATTTAATTGCTTTAACAAATCATAATCAACATATGGACAAATGAAGACATCGCTAAGTTCGGCTTTATGCTTTGAAATTAATTCCGCATATGTATCGCCACAAGCGATTAATAAAACCTTACCATCAACATGCCGGTATTTTTCCTTTAATTTAAGCATGGTATTAATAAAAGTTGGATCTGAGTCAAAATCAGCCACTGTATGGACTGTTACGATTTTTGAAAAACGTGTTGGAGCCAATTGTATACGTGCATATGCATCAACAGGTTGGCCAGTAAGTTCATAAAATGATCTTGCCATTCCGTAAACATTCATATCACTACCAAGTAAAACTGGTGTAACTTTTTGTGTTTGTGTCATTATTTACGCTCCTAATAAGTCTTTAATCTTATGTATTATAGCATACAAAGTTTTAATTATCCTTAAATACCGTGAATTCCTAAGCACATCGCTAATAATAAGATAATTAAAACGGTCGTTGTAATGGCCACATATAAATGGTCATGATCTTTAAAAAAGGCATAAATGGAAACAACCACGCGCAAAACAGGCGTTAGGATTAACAAAAAAATACCACCCATAATAATCGCAGCTGCTTTACCATGCCAAATGCCATGCCAAATCACGCCAAAACTATGTGGGTAACCCAGATGTGGATAGCCAGTAGTGCCAGTGAACAATAGTAACAATAAGCCTATGAGAATAACAATGGCCGAAATAATAACACCTAAACGAAGAATTTTCCCAATTAATACTTGGACATCTTGGATTTCCGTGTCATTTTGCTTATTCATTAAAAATGCACCCCACAACCTTTAAGTACCATTTGGAAGCCCATATAAGCCAGAATCGGAATAAAAATAATCCGAATCAACCGGGAATTTAAATGTTGCATCACACGCGTTCCCAAAAAAGCGCCACATAAGATACCAAGTGCAATCGGCGCAGCAATATCAGGCCGAATATCACCATTTAAAAAGTAAATAGTGGCACTAGCGGCTGCTGTTACACCCATCATTAAATTACTAGTGGCGCTGGAAGGTTTTAGTGGCATATGCATAATATTATCCATCGCAATTACTTTAAACGCACCACTGCCAATCCCAAGTAAGCCACTAGCTAAGCCGGCCCCGAGCATCATCATAAAGCCCCCCGGCACATTTTTAACTTGATAATTAACTTCTTGCTGAGTTGCTTTATCATAATAATGACCATTTAAACGTAAGTGCTCGGCATAACGATCAGCTGTAACGGTTTGTTGTTGCAACGCATGCTGACGTAATTTACGAATCATATTAATCATCGCAAACAATAATAAGCAGCCAAATAATACATAAATAATATTCTTAGGAGCAATGCCAGTTAATAATGCTCCGACAATTGCTCCGATTGTTGTGGCAATTTCCAAAAACATTGCCACGCGTAAGTTCAGCATATCATCTTTTAAATAAGCGACGGTTGAACCAGAGCTGGTTGCAATTACGGCAACGATGCTTGCGCCAATGGCATATTTAATCGGCAAGCCTAAAACCATGGTTAAAACCGGCGTTAAAATAATACCACCACCAATGCCTAAAATTGCACCTAAGATACCAGCACAAGCACCAATAATTAATAATAATAAAGTATGGGCAACTAACAATTAATATTCATCTCTTTTTAATTTCCATTATCATATAAAAAACGGGCAATCACGCAATCAACTGCCGGATTTTGATGAAGACAACTATGATATGTACGTAATGGACCACCGTGAAATACTACCGTTTTTACAGCCGCAACATGCGGTTTTAACACTTTACTAAAAGCTAATGCCGCTTTTAACGGAATTTCACCATCAGTACCCGTGTGCCAAATTTCACCCGCCACCGTTAATACTTTTAAATTATGGGGCAAACGAGCAGTTTCAGCATCTTCACGTCGGGAATAATCATCCGCGAAATTAACAAACTTTAAAGGTTGCGGAACGGGACGCGAATGCTTAGTAATTAAGTACCGCAAAACAATATTACCACCTGCAGAATGTCCGACAAGGTTAATTTGCCGCACATGATAATCACGGTATAATTTTTCATTCAGTAAGCCTAGTTGGTAAGCTTGCTTAGCAACGTCAGTGTTATCTTGAAATAAAACCAAAATATTGGGATTATCCTTAAAAGCATGTTCTTGCTTAATAGTAATGTGATTATCTTTAGCAATGTGAACAACCATCGCTTCCTTAGCAATATCATAGTGATTCAAACGGTGAACCATTGGTCCTAAAGAAATCCAGTTACCTAAATAACCTGGAATAAATAGTGTCGGTACGTCATGCTGGGGTACGCTTAACTTGCGCAGAGGTTGTAAACAAATTTGCCACCAAACAGTAACAAGTAACACTACACTACCAAGCGCAATCCCTAAATTACGTAATAAGTGATGTTTACGTTGTGCTTTCATCATTTTTATCCTTGTAATGCGGCTAATTTGGCTGGCAATAATTTGGTTAATTCTGCTTGTTTAGCTTGCAAATTATGCAAATAAGCCGTTACACTAGCAAATTCATCAATGCGTAAATTAGAAACATTTACTAATGGTGATTCGGTAATAAAGTACAAATTAAGAGGGACAACATCATCGTTATCAAAGAAATTAATTACCTTTTTCGTATCAGCCCACGGCAAATTAATAATACTTGTTTCCACAGCAAATGAAAGTAAGGCCGGCGCGTCATCAACAATAATTTGTAACTTAGCTAACCGATTATTTTGCAAATCTTCAGCAAATTGTACATAAAATGCTGATAAAAGAGCAGCTAAATTAGCACTCTTAATTTGTGCACAAGTTAAATGTAAACTTTGCCAATCATAATTTTGCTTTGCAATATCTTCACAGTAATCTTGAACTTTAATTTGCATAATCATTATTTCCTTTAATCAAGTATGTAATTCATCGTTAATCATAACTTATCAAAAGTTTTGTTACAATTAAAGTAATAAAGTAAAAAGAGGCGGCAAAATTTTGAAACATTTAGGCGTACGGGAATTAGTAGAATTTGTCATGCGACAAGGTGATCTAGTACCAACTAGCAGTAACAATACGGCATTACGCGGCAGCAAAATTCACCGCCAACTACAAGCAACCCATCATGGCCAAAATTATCAAAAAGAAGTTTATTTAAAACAAATCGTTACTATTGACCATCAAGATTACCAAATTGACGGTCGGGCTGATGGTATTTTTCAACGACAGCAGCATGATGTCATTGAAGAAATTAAAACATCACGCCCTGCTTTTGAAGCATTAAGTGCTGCTAAATTAGCGCGTTATTGGGGACAAGTTAAAATTTATGGTTATTTTTGGTGTATGCAACATCATCTCAACACCGTCGAATTATGTTTAACTTATGTTCAAACCAGCAACAATACTGTAACCCATCACTATCAAACTTGGCAGTACGATGATTTGAAACAATTTTTTAAAACATTAATTAAGGAATATGAAGAATGGTTAATTTTTAAAGACGACTTGATTAATAAACGTAACCAAGCCTTACAAACCATAGTATTTCCTTTTCCGCATTTACGCCATGGCCAGCAGACATTAATGACCAAAGTTTACCAGACTATCCAAGCTAAACAACAACTATTGGTTGAAGCCCCAACTGGCATCGGTAAAACAATTGCAACGCTTTTTCCGGCTTTAAAAGCAATGGGAAATAATCAAATTCAACGGCTCTTTTACTTAACTGCCAAACAAAGCACCCGCCAAGTTGTTGAAAACACCTTATCTTTATTAGCCCAACAGCAAACTGCTTTTCCGGTAAAATGTATTACTTTAACGGCTAAAGAACAAATTACTTTTGCTGATGAACCGGCTGATCCGCACCAAAATCCTTATATGCAAGGTTACTATGATCGCTTAAAACCTGCATTACAAGACACCATCACGCATTATAACTTAATTACGCGTCAAGTCATTGAACAACAAGCACGGAAATATATGCTTGATCCGTTCAATTTTGCAATGGATCTTAGTAATTACTGCGATATTATTATTTGTGATTATAATTATGTATTTGATCCTACGATCGCTTTACAACGGTTCTTGAATAGTGACGAAACTGATAGTAACTTTTTCTTAATTGATGAAGCACATAATTTACTTAAACGAGCCCGCGAAATGTATTCAGCAACACTGTCCGCCGCTCCCTTACGTAAAATTAATAACGCCTTGCAAAAAGATACTTCCCAAGTAAGTGCACAACTTCAACAACAATTACCGCCAGTCATTGCAGCTTTTACTGATTTAATTAGCAGTGATAACCAAGTCGTCTTAACTCAACCACCGCAAGCACTAACCCAAGCTTTACAAAAACTAGTACATTACTTGGGAACATGGTTACCTAAATATGAACGTAATGCTGCACAACCATTGCTAACCACTATCAAAGAATATTATTTTAATTGTTTAACGTATTTAAAAATAAACGACTACTACGAACAAACCTACCAAACAATCGTAACGACGACGCGTAACGATGTTAAAGTTGAATTATGTTGTTTGGATCCTAGTTTTTTTATCAATAATCGTTTGCAAAAAGCACGCGGGGCAGTATTATTTTCTGCTACTTTGTCACCACTTACTTATTACCAAAACGTGCTAGGTCTAAATGAAGATAGTTGGCAATTACAATTACCATCACCCTTTTCACCAACAAATCAACTAACTGTCATTGCCGATTATATTCAAACTACTTATCAACAACGGACAGCTAATATTGATAAAATCATTGCAGCCATCACAGCCTTAACGCATAGCAAACGTGGGAATTACTTAATCTTTTTCCCATCGTTCGCATTTTTAAAGCAAGTCGCAAGCCACTTGCCTGACGATGATAATACCCAAGTGTTAATTCAAAAAACGCATATGGATAGTCAACAACGGCAACAGTTTTTAAGTCAATTTGAAACAACTCACCAACGTACTTTAATCGGTTTAGGTGTTTTAGGTGGTATTTTTGCCGAAGGAATCGATCTCAAGGGCGAAAAATTAATTGGTGTAGCCATTATTAGTGTTGGTTTACCCCAAATTAATTTAAAGAATAATCTTTTACGTGCTTATTTTGATAAGCAAAATGGTCAAGGCTTTAGTTACGCTTATCTCATTCCAGGAATGAATAACGTTATTCAAGCGGCAGGACGGTTGATTAGAAGCGATAATGACCGGGGCATTGTGTTATTAATTGATCAACGTTTTAATTACCGGCAATATCAGCAACTATTACCCCCAACATGGCAACCGCACTCAGTACATACTTTGACACAATTACAACAACAAATTACACATTTTTGGTAAAACAAAAAGCAGTTAGTTAATTAACTAACTGCTTTATTTTAATAATTGCTTTAATAATTACAAGACACGAACGCCAAAACTTGGCATGAAGTAACTGTTAATATGTTCAACATCAACTACATCGCCTGGTTTTGGAGCAGCAATGTATTCGCCATTGCCAATATATAGTGCATCGTGATAAGTATTACCAGGATTACCCCAGAATAACAAATCACCTGGTTGTAAATCATTAAGTGATACCCGGGTACCGCTTGATTCTTGTGGAACTGTCCAACCACCAATTTCTTTATTAGCACCATGTAAGAAAACATAATGCATTAAGCCGGAGCAGTCAAAGCCATTTGGTCCTTTACCACCACTAACATATGGCTTGCCAAGTTGTGCTTTAGCACAAGCAATAACAGAAGCAACCGCACTGCTTTGCGTGTTATTATTAGTAGTATTTTGATGGTTAGGTGTTACTGGCGTATTATGTTGCGCTGCTGAACTAGCGGCTTGGCTGGCTGGTGCTTGACTAACTACATGTTGACTAGCCGGTGCTTGTGATTGCACATTAGTGGTTTGACTAGCTGTTGATTGAGCTTGACTAGCGACAGCCGTTGAATGCATTTGTTGACTAGCAACACTAACTGGGTGTGTTGCTACAGATGCAGCTTGACTAGTTTTTGGCGTAGCGCTAACAACGACTTGTTGTGAAGTCATACTATGTATTTGGTTGCTAGTTGCTGATACTTGTTGACTGTGGTTAGCAGTTGCACTAGTTTGACTAGTTGCTTGCGAAGCTTGGCTAACCGCTTGACTAGGTTTAACAGCAGCACTACTTGCTTGACTAGTTGCACTAGTAGTTTGACTAGCCGCAAAATGTGGTTGTGCACTTACTGTTTGACTAGCTGTTGATTGGGCTTGACTAGCGACACTAACTGGGTGGGTTACTACAGATGCAGCCTGACTAGTTTTGGGCGCAGTGCTAACAACAATAACGCGTTTAACTTGCTGGGAAGCAGCAGATTGTACGGCTTGGCTAGTTGCTGATGGTGCAACAGATGCACTTGCTTTAGTAGTTACTGTCGTAATACTATGTGGGGCAACTGATTGCGCAGCTGACGTTACTACATTTGCTTTAACAGCAGAACGCATTACTACTTGACTAGTTGGTACATGCTTAACAACGTGTTGGGCCGGTTGTAATGGTACAGCATTCGTAACACCATTAACAACCTTTACATAACGAGCAGGTACCCAGCCACCATTATCTAGTTGATACCAGCCTTCATGACCAACGGTATGTTCAGCCACAGCATTAACCTTTTGACCAGCAGTTAAGTATTGACCCGTTGGTTGGGTATAAGCTGGGGTAGCCCAAACTGTTACCGCGCCATCAGTATATGTAGGAGTAATTACAAGGTTAGTACTATTAGAACTTACTGAAACATACTTACCATTAATCCATTCATCTTGACCAACTTGGTACCAAGTAGTGCCATAAACATCACGTTTACCTAAAACCTTAAATGATTGGTTTTTAAATACATAACGTTTAACTTGTTGGCCCGCCTCTGGTGATGTCCATACAGTAGTAGCACCATTATCATACTTAACTGTCGCAGTGGTATTAGTTGCCGCATGCACATGACCAGTTCCTAACAATGCAGCTCCGGTTACACCAAGTAAGCCGGCACCAATTGTCATGGCATTTTTATTATTCGTCATACAAATAATTCCTTTCTAAATATATTTTCCGACACAGTTTATTTATCGATAGAAATAAATAAAAAAATAATTCCATGTTTAGTGTAGCACAAAATAATATTATTTTAAAAATTATGCTAAAATGATTGAT
>JAHLFS010000023.1 GCA_018883675.1 Candidatus Paralactobacillus gallistercoris
GATAATCATTACGTTTTAAACCAGCCTCAGCAATACTACGAGGTACTACGGTATAATTCAGATGCTTACCATTGTGTAATTGACTGACATATGCTTTACCCAAATCATAACTTTGGTTACGAAAAATAACGCCATTATCTTCATTAACAATGGCCATATTAAGTAATGGCTGCATCGTTGGCTTATCAACAGCCGTATCACTATTTTTATTACTATGTCCACCAATTATGACAATTTCCAATAATAAAATGACGCTGATAAGCATTAAGATAAGATTACGAATATTTTTATTACGACTACGCTTATTCTTCATTTTCACCAATTTTCCTTTTCATAAAAAAAGGATTGTGATTCATCACAATCCTTGGGATACCAGTGCGGTTCACAACTAAAATTGTGAAGCAATTTGTTGGTCAGTTTGATCCATCGCATCAGCTGATTGATTCAACTTATGATTAATTTCTTCGAGTAATTCCGCAAATTGCCGAATTTTTGGCGATAATTCTTGAAATTCTTGGTTGAAACGATCAAAGCCATGCCCTTGCCAATCAGATTCAATTTCTTGTTGAGTGCGTGTTAATTGGTTCAACACTTCAGTAATGCTTTGTGAACCACGTTGATACTGCGTAGCACTAGCACGTAATTGTTCAGGCGTCATTTTAATTAACGTCATGTTTATCACTCCTTAAAAATTCTATTATGGTATTTTTATTATACTCAATTACTTAATAAGTATAATATTCATAAAAATCATTTGCAATTCAAATTTATTTTAAAATTAAAAAATAATTTATTTTTATTCAAAAATATAATAAATATTTATAATATAAACACCATTTATCAAATTAAATAATGCTAGTGTTAATATTCTCAACTAAAAACAGTAATTAAAAAAGCCGTTAGTGTTGTACTAACGGCTAAAGAAGATTATCTTTTCAGGTATAAAGCATTCATTGTTGAACGCTTCGTAGCTAGTTGAATTTATTCAACAATTCTTTTATACTTCATTTAAATACTTTTAATAAGTTTTTACTAGGTACTAATAAATTTATAAAGTAGAAGTGCATAATTAGAGTTAACTACTCTAAACACGTGAGCTGCTAGTCTTTGACTAGCGGTCCTTTTTATTTTTAGTGGTTAATATGTAACCTACAAATAAAAAAGATATCAAGCCTTCCTTATTTTTGTTGTTAAAAATATTAAGATTTATTTAAAATAACTTAATTTTGACGTTCTAAGAAGAATATGCTTGATTAGTATTATATAGTTATGTTGACAAATAAAAAGACCAATATAAAATATTATATTGATCTAACTAAGTAATATATTAAATTAAGAACGTTTCATATATGAACGATACTTATATTTTAAACGCATCATCGCTTCTGGTAAATTAACTGTGAGTGCTGTATAGCAATCATTAAGTTCTTTTTCATCGAAGTTTTCTAAGAATGCGTCGACTAATAATTGATGTGATTCATTACTTGCGTGGTACAAAGCCATACCACGTTCCGTTAATGCAATCCGAATTGAACGCTTATCATTGTCATCCAAATAACGATGGATATAACCCTTCTTTTCTAAATTAGCAAGACGGGTAGTTAAAGTACTTTTACTAACGTTTAATGCGTCAGAGACTTCAAATGTTTGTGGGGTATTTAAACCAATTGCATGAAGAATACTAACATCAGTTGGTGACAAATCATTATAAGGGCTATCTTTTAAAACGTTCTTTTCAATACTCAAAATATCAGTATAAATATCAAAAAAGATACGTGTAATCTCAGCTTTCTTTTCTGAAACTGTCATAGTTGTGAAACTCGTATTTTCAGCCATTAAAACCAGCTTCCTTTACATATCCCATAAAAGAGTAATTTACATGTAATATTATATATATAAAAGCTGATACTTGTCATTAAGTTTGTTAACTTTTTCACAAATAAGTTATATTTGCTTTAAATCTCACTTTTTTACATGTTTCGCCTTATCATTTTGCTGTTCAGGGGGAACAGTAATCATCTCATACATTTTCCAATATGCCTGTGCAGGCTTCGGTTTAATCATCCCGCTTCGCAATGCAAATGAAGTCCCTACCCCAATGGCAATAAAAATAGCCGCCGGTATCATAAACCAATTCGAATACAATAACGCAAAGTGAAAGTAACAAATCATGCCTAACAAAATACCAGTCCATAACCAACTACGACTAGTAATTCGTAAAAAATACGCACTTTTCTTGCCTTTTTCAAATTGAGCGATAACTGCATCAAGATCAATCGTGTCATTAAGCGCAATAAAAACATATGGTCCATAAATTCGATAACGATATTTATCACGATCTAGCACAAAACGAATAATTGCCATTAAATGGCTATCATCAACTTTAGCCATAACATCATTATCATCAAACAATAAGCGTTCGTTAATGATTGCTACTTGTTTTTCCAAGGCAACGTGCTCACGAATTTGGCGAGTTACCCCATGCGCAATGGTTAAATCAACTTCAAATTCTTCAAGTTTTTCTGCATCATCTGCCATCAAATTTCTCCTAACCAAGTTGTGTTAAACAAGCTTGCATAAATTGCTTAGCATCACCAATAAATTGATAATCTGCATAATTAAGTATATTAGCATGTGCATCTGTATTAACTGCTACTAAAGTATGAACATTTTTAACACCAGCTAAAAATTGTGTTGATCCTGAAATGCCTAAAGTTAATAACCAATCAGGACTAACCGTATTCCCAGTCAAGCCAATTTGATGTGCTTGTCCAAAACCAGGTAATAATGACGCTGGTCGTGAAGTCATTACTACCGCATCAAGTTTAGCAGCCAATTGCTTAGCTAAAGCAACACTTTCATCATCACTAGCACCACGACCAATCGCAATAATGCGTTGGGCTTGCGCAACATCAACTGGTTGTGAATGTAAAGGGTGTTCATGAACTAAGTGCATATGATTAGCTGGTAATAATAAAGTATCAATGTCACTGACATTGGGCATGGCATCATTATTTGGCAAACGTTGCGCTATAAACATACCAGGACGAACTGTTGCCATTTGCGGTGTTCGTAAATCAATGATTTCACAAATAACGTCATCACCATATGAAGGCTTATATTGTAATAATTGGCCATCTTGATATTTAAGGTCAACACAATCAGCAGTTAAGCCGACATTTAATAAAACTTGCACATGCGGTGCTATCGCACGTCCTTCATCATCCGCACTAAATAAACAAATATCCGGCTGATATTGATGAACTAATTGGGCCAATAAAGTCGCTTTTTGCACATCATCTAAATACTGTTGATAATGATATGTCAAAACATTTTGCACACCATAACCTGCTAGTTGTTGTTCTAAATGTTGTTGTGGCTGTTCAAATAAAATAACGCTGAGTTCCTGCTGCCAAGTGCGCACATGCGTAATTAATTGATAAGTTGCAGCAGTGAGCCGATTATCTTGCTGTTGTGCATAAATCCAAATTTTTCTTCTCATCATCATTTACCCTTATTTTTTTTTAATAATTTGTAAAAAGTCAGTGGCCGTATGCAACGTCTGCGCATGATGCATAGGCAATTCAGGCGTTATCAATTTAGTAACTCGTGTGGCTGAACCCGCTTGTCCGACACGTTGCAAATCACAATGTAAGACCGTGGTATTCCAAATAGTAATTGGCGTTTGCACTGCTTTATGAATACCAGTCATACTCATTTGCGCTGGTTTAAGTGTTGTTTGGCGTTGTACCGTAACTACTAAATGTTCATCTGTTTGTAATTGTTGTAAAGTATTATTTCTTTGTTGGGTAATTTGCCACATTAAATCATGATATGTTAATGCCGTTACGTTAGTAGCTTGTTGCCAGTGTAATTGGGCAGCTAAGTCGGGGCCAACTTGTCCTGTATCAGCATCGTGTGAACTATAACCAGTAATCACTAAATCAACATTTGCAATTTTACGAATGGCTTGCGCCAAAGTATAACTAGTAGCTAAGGTATCCGCGCCGGCAAAGGCACGATCACTTAATAAAATCGCTTGGTCAGCGCCCATCGCTAACGCTTGTTGTAAAACAATTTGTGAATGTGGTGCACCCATCGTTAATGCCACAATGGTTGTCGACGGCAACGCCTGTCGTAATTGTAAAGCAATGCGCATGCCATAACGATCATCAGGATCCATTTCACTGGTAGTATGTTCCCGTTGTAAATTATGGGTTACTGGATCAAGGGCAACATGCTTTGCAGCCGGAACACCTTTAAAACAAACAACTATTTTCATTATGTTCACCTATCTTTGTTTATGCATTTCTGTAAAAGTAATCGTAGCATCATCAGGTAATTGCAACGTGGTGCAGATTTGTTGTAGTAAAGCAACGGTATGCTGCCAACGTTGCCACCGTGGTCGATCAAGATAACCATAAGTAGTGAAAATTTTTTGCAATACTTGCTGAGTAGTAGTTACGCCTTGTAAAGCGGCATTTAATGCTAACATTAATTGCTCACGATGTGTTTCATTATCGGCTTGTAGTCCTAACACTGCTTGAGCTTGTAAAGTCGTATCTTGTGCTAAAGTCATTAATTGGGTAATTTGGTGTTGAATTGCATCTTCCATGGCTAAACCCTTACCATTAACAATCGTATTCTTACCATACTCAACTAAATAACCAACCATATCTTGTTGCCACTGTCCTGCTACCACTGGTAAGTATTGCATTACTTTGGCTTTTTGCTCATCAGTTGTCATCTGTAACATAGCTGTTAATGTTAATGGCGCTGCAGGAATACTATAATGCAGCGCTAAAAGCATGGCCATTTGCGGATCAAAGGTCGCCATTTGCGTTAAAAATAATGCAATTTGCCGATTATCTTGCAAAGTCAACAAACCTAATTGTTGTGCATTAGCAAAAACCGTTTGTTGATCATGATATTGATTATCAGCGATAAATTGGGTAATTAAGGTTTGCAATAATTGCTGGGTTAAATCTGCCATTTACCAACCCTTCTTTATATTAAAACTATTCTTATTATTACACAGTTTAATTCAATAAAAAAAGACTTACCGTATTTTTACAGTAAGTCTTCATTAGTGATTAAAAATAATTATTATTTAACGATTAAATGCGTTAAGTTGCCAAATTGGTCAGTCATTTGGGCAATTTGGGCTAGTTGATGCAACCGATTACGACGTACTTGTTCATCATCAACCATAATCATTGTTTGATCAAAATAATTGTTAATTAATGGTGCAATACTAGTTAAACTAGTAAAGTTATCAGCAACACTTTGTTGATGCATCTTTGGTTGTAATGCGACTACGGCATCATACAACTTACGTTCAGCGTCATTGTCAAATAAAGCAGGATCAACCGTAAAATCAACATGCCAATCGGTAATATTCTTATTGGTTAACCGTAATACCCGGGTCAAAGCTTCAATATTAGTCTTGAAATCAGCATCATCTTTATGAGCATTCAAAACTTGGGCAGCAGCAAAAATTGTTTGTAAATCGAGATGGCGATTATCAACAACTGTATCAATAATATCGTGCCGTAAGTTTTCTTCCATAAACCATTGCTTCATCCGGTCAACCATAAATTGTTGTACAGCAACCGCATTATTTAACCAATCTAAACTAGCTGTTAAATCAGCCGTTTGCAACGCTTGAGCAATTTGCTTTTGTAATTGTTTAACTGGGAAATGCCAGCCTTTATTTTGAATAATGCGTACAATACCATATGCTTGCCGCCGTAAAGCATACGGATCATTAGAACCACTTGGCATCATACCAACTGCAAAGAAAGCTAAGATACTATCCAACTTATCAGCAATCGCTAAAACAGCACCAACATCACTTTGTGGTAAAGCACCATCAGCTGAAATTGGCATGTATTGTTCACCGATAGCTTGCGCAACAACTGCATTTTCACCTTGTAATGCTGCGTATTTAGCACCCATGGTACCTTGTAATTCTGGAAATTCATCAACCATATTAGTTACTAAGTCGAATTTGTAAATGGCCGCTGCCCGTTGCAAATCAGCTAATGCTTGCGTATCTAAATCAGCTTGTTGCCCGACTAATTGCGCAATAATGCCAACCCGTTGCATCTTATCATACATTGAACTAATTTTATCATGGAAAGTAACATGTTTAAGTTGTTCAACATAATCAGCAATCGTGCGTTTTTGATCTTCTTTATAGAAGAAATCAGCATCTTCTAAACGTGCTGTTAATACTTTTTCATTACCAGCAATGACATTATCCATGTAAACTGCATTACCATTACGTACACCAATAAAAATTGGTAATAATTTACCTTCATGATCACGAGCGTAGAAGTAACGTTGGTTATCTTTCATAGAAGTAATCAAAACTTCATCTGGGATAGCCAAGTATTTTTCTTTAAAGTGACCATAAAATGCCGTTGGATATTCAACTAAATTCGTAACTTCTTCTAATAATTCTGGATCTAAGTCAACCACCCAATGATGATCTTCAGCCATTTCTTCAATTTGGCGCTGAATAATTGCTTTCCGATCACTTTCATCAGCAATTACAAATTGTTTAGCTAAAGCAGCTTGATAATCAGTAGCATCTTGCAACTCAATATCTTCACCTAAGAAACGATGACCACGGGTAGTACGACCAGCTTTAATATCAAGTAATTGCATTGGAACAACTTCATTATTAAATAAAGCCACTAACCAATGAATCGGGCGAATATATTCAAGATCATAATTACCCCAACGCATCCGGGTTGGAAAAGTCATTGCTTTAATAACATCAACCAAGCCCGGTAAAATTGCAATAGCTGGTTTACCGGTAATTTTCTTTTCTAAGTAAGCATATTCAACGCCCTTAATTTCTTGCCAAACAATGTCATCAGGCGTCATACCTTGTCCGCGGGCAAAGCCTTGTGCAGCTTTGGTCCAATTACCATCAGCATCTAAGGCAATTTTTTTAGCTGGTCCTTTAACACTTTCATTAACATCAGCTTGTTTGTCAGCCAAGTCTTCAACCAAAATTGCTAAGCGCCGTGGGGTTGCATATGAATGCGTGCTCGCATATGTTAAATGATTATCATCTAAAAACTTTTGCACACGTGTTGTTAATTGATCAATACTTGGGGTTACCACATGTGCTGGCATTTCTTCTAAGCCGATTTCTAATAAGAAATTATTTGCCATTATTTATTATCCTCCGTAGTTGGTTTATCTTTTAGCAATGGAAAACCAAGTTTTTCACGTTCAGCTACAAATGCCCGGGCAATGCCATGTGCCATATTCCGAATCCGGTGCATATAACCAGCGCGTTCAGTTACTGAAACAGCGCCCCGTGCATCCAACAAATTAAAAGTATGACTACACTTAAGAATATAATCATAAGCTGGATGAACTAAACCAAGCTTCATTAGGCGTTTTGCTTCTGCTTCATACTTATTAAAGAAATCAAGTAACATCGCTTGATCGCTTTCTTCGAATGAATACTTTGAGTGTTCATATTCAGGTTCTTTAAAAATATCACCGTACTTAACGCCATTACCCCATTCTAAGTCATAAACAGAATCAACGCCTTGAATGTAAGAAGCAAGTCGTTCCACTCCATATGTGATTTCAGAAGTAACTGGCTTAGCTGTTAAGCCACCCACAACTTGGAAGTAAGTAAATTGGGTAACTTCCATACCATCTAACCAAACTTCCCAACCAACACCGGCACAACCCATTGAAGGATTTTCCCAGTTATCTTCAACAAAACGAATATCATGTTCTAATGGTTCAATACCTAATTCGCGTAAACTGTCGAGATAATATTCTTGAATATTTTCTGGTGATGGTTTCATTACTACTTGGAATTGGTGGTGTTGATATAACCGGTTAGGATTTTCACCATAACGACCATCTGCTGGCCGCCGTGATGGTTCAACATATGCAGCATTCCATGGTTCAGGACCAACTGCACGTAAGAAAGTATAAGGACTCATTGTTCCTGCACCTTTTTCAGTGTCGTATGCTTCCATTAACATGCAGCCTTTACTACTCCAGAAACGTTGCAAAGTTAAGATCATTTCTTGCACATTTAGCTTTTTGGCCATCTTTATTCTCCTTTATTTAATACAAAAAAAGTCCCAATATCCTTGTTGATACAAGAATATAGGGACGAATTATTTCGCGGTTCCACCCTAATTCAGATCTACAGATCTGCACTTAATTAACAATATTATTAATATTAATTGGCTCCGAAATGCCAACCTAAACGCTTTAACTCTTTGGCTTACACCATCCCAAAGTCGCTGTTAGTAACTACGCTTAGTTTTTTCATCAATGCCATAAACGGTTTTAATTTTAGATAATGTTATCTTACTTGTCAAACCCGGGTTTTAATTTATCTTCCCACTGGTTCATATTAGCAATAAATTGCTTACTCTTCAGGTTGAGACCAACCATATCATCGTAAATTCGGTCAATAACATGCGCTAATTCAGCCTTAGTAGCTGGTTGCAACTTAATAGAATTAATTTTTAACAAATCTACAATCGAAAACAAACGTAAATAATAAATACCACGTGGTGAAACATGTAAACGATGCGGATCAAGCGCCCAATGTTTTTGACATAACATGCCACCTTCAGTTTCAGAAAAATCCATCGGTAAATCACTGCGACCGCAAACTACGCAGCCCCGCCATTCTGGTGCCACTCCGAATGCCGGTAATAATTGAACAGCCATAATATCACTAATTACTTCGCCATCAAAGCCTTCATCAATCATATGCAATGCGTCAGCCGTTTTTTGATACCATTGCGGAATCGCAAAATTATCACTAAAAGCGTGATCAATTAAATCAAAAATGTAAGTGGCGTAAGCATTTAAAAAAATATCTTGACTAATGCTTTGATACTGATGATAATCACGCGCCGTAGTAATATACGACAAACCATCATCCTGTAAATCACCAACATATAATCCATAGGTAAATGGTAATAAAGCCGCTGCTAATTTAAAACGAGGACGTGTGCCGCCACGTACTAAAAACATGCGTTTGCCAAACTTATCAGTTAAAATTTTTACTAAAAGATCATGTTCTCGATAATTCTGACGATACATAATTAAGCCATTAAAAGTAACGCCGCGTTGTCTAATTGCCATTAACGTAAAGCCTTTTTATTATAACCAAGACTATTAAGATATTGGTTATTATCACGCCAATTCTTTTGAATTTTAACCCACAACTTCAAATTAACTTTTTCACCTAGTAAAGCTTCAATATCTCGTCGAGCTTGAATGCCGATTTGCTTAATCATTTGACCACCCTTACCAATGATAATGCTTCGTTGTCCCGGTCGTTCAACGATAATATTAGCATCAATTTGTAATTTACCATTAACACGATCACGCATGCGCTCAACAGTAACCGCGGTAGCATGCGGAACTTCATCGTGCGTTAATTCAAGAATTTTTTCACGAATTAATTCACCAACCACAAAATATTCCGGATGATCAGTTAATTGATCTTCGGGGTAATATTGGGGACCAACTGGTAATTGTTTTTCTAATGCTTTCAATAACTCGTCAACATTATTACCCTGCGTCGCAGAAATTGGATAAACATCAGCGAAATGATAATCAGCTTGATATGATTCGACTAATGGTAATAATTTGTCAGGATGAATTAAGTCAATCTTATTAACAACTAAGTAAACCGGTTTTTTAACATGTTGTAGTTGTTCAATAATGTATTGGTCGCCTTTACCTTTGGGTTCATCGGCAGCTATCATAAATAATACAGCATCAACTTCATTTAAAGTTGATAAAGCAGCCGTATCCATATATTCATCTAATTCATTTTGTGGCTTATGAATACCCGGAGTATCGACAAATACAATTTGAGCATGCTCATCCGTGTAGATACCCTGAATTTTATTACGAGTGGTTTGCGCCTTAGGTGACATAATCGCAATTTTTTCACCAATAATGTGGTTCATAAAAGTTGATTTACCTACATTAGGTCGACCAACAATCGCCACAAAGCCAGAATGAAACTGAGCTTGCATGTGTAATCATTCTCCTTTATCTAATAAGTGCTACTAAACGTGGTACAAAAACATACAACCCAACGACAACAGCAAAAAAAGCAGCTAACAATACTGTGCCTGCACTCATATCTTTAATTTTTTTAGCATGCGGGAAATAGTGGCGCTTAGTAACAAAATCCATAATATTTTCAATTACCGTGTTCCACATTTCACTAATTACAACCAAACTAATTGCTAAAATTAACATAACCCAATCAAAGCGCGTTACTTGAAAGATGATCCCCGCGATAACAACAATTAGTGTAAAAACAGCATCACGTCTTAGATTGCTTTCTTCGCAAAACGCGACACGAATACCATCTAAGGCGTGATGTAATGATTGTAAGAAACGTTTATTTTTAGTAGTTTGGTGTTCATTATTATCGTGTGAGGCCATAAGCTTCAAGAATTTTAGCTTGTAATGGGATCATCACTTGTTCATCTTCAGGTTTAATATGGTCATAACCATTCAGATGTAAAAAACCGTGCACACAAGTATAACCAAGTTCACGTTCATACGAATGTCCGTATGTTCGTGCTTGTTCAGCAACTTTATCCGGATCAATGAATAAATCACCAATATTACGAGGAATACCTAACTCAGCTTCAAAATCTGCTGGTAAACCTTCACCATTATCTTCTTCAATCGCAAAACTAATTACATCAGTAACCCGATCAGTATTGCGATAATCGCGATTAATTTCACGAATACGTTCGTCGCTAACAAATGTAATTGACATTTCAGTATCTGGTGCTAAGTTAAGATAATCACCAGCAAAATCTTCTAACTTGCGCACAAAGGCGATTTCTTCTGGGCTAACTTGATGAGTTTCATCATAAATTTCTAAGTCCATGTTATTCTCCTTAACTAGTCTTTAGTAGCATTAGTTGCTTTTTCATTCTCAGCTTGACGTGCCTCAGCACGTTCTGCTTCAGCTTCGGCATGCTTATCATAAGCTTCAATAATGCTAGCCACTACCGGATGCCGAACGACATCAGCCGCATCAAAACGTGTAAACGCAATGTGGGGCACATTCCGCAAAATATGCATTGCTTGAATTAATCCGCTACCTTGATGACGTGGTAAATCAATTTGTGTAATATCGCCATTAACAATCATCTTAGAACCAAAGCCTAAACGGGTTAAGAACATTTTCATTTGTTCAGAAGTAGTGTTTTGTGCTTCATCCAAGATAACAAATGCTTGATCTAAGGTACGACCACGCATATAAGCTAATGGAGCAATTTCAATAACACCACGTTCCATTAAGCGATTAGTATGTTCAGTCCCAAATACATCGTACAAGGCATCATAAACCGGCCGTAAGTATGGATCAACTTTTTCCTTTAGATCACCTGGTAAAAAGCCTAAACTTTCACCTGCTTCAACGGCTGGACGGGTCAAAATAATTTTTTCAACTTCACCAGCTTTTAAAGCAGCTACGGCTAAAACAACGGCCAAATAAGTTTTACCAGTTCCCGCAGGTCCTACACCAAAAGTAATATCATTATGCTTAACCGCATTAACATATTGGCGTTGGCCGTAGTTTTTAACCCGAATAGCCCGACCACGACGGTCTTTTAATAAGACTTCAGTGTATAATTCTTGAAAATATTCTAAGGTACCATTTTTAGCCATTTTGGTTGCACTAATAACATCAGGGGCACTGATTTTAATCCCTTGACGTAATAACTGATCCAAATTAGCTAAAATATCATAAGCTTGTTGCACAGCGACTGATGAGCCGTTAATTTTAATTCGATCAGAAAAAGCGTTTAATTGTACACCAAGTGATTCTTCAAGTAATTGTAAATGTTGATCATTGATGCCCATTAATTCAGCGGCAACGGCTGGATTAGTTAAAACAAATTCTTTTTCATTTTTGTCTTCAGTCAAACTATAACTCCTCTAGATGTTACTCTAATTACTTATTATATCGTTATTTTACTCATAATCATTCTATCACATTGTTATCCAAAACAACGGATTTTTGATGAAAAACGCTAGCAAGCTAAATTAAAAACGCCTTTGCAACGCAAAGACGTTTTTTATTAAATATATTAGTTCAACTTAGACTGCACAACTTGCTTAACTAAGGAACCGTCAGCCTTACCTTTGACTTGAGGCATTAAAGTCTTCATTACTTTACCAAAGTCTGCTTTCGAAGTAGCACCAACGTTTTTAATGACTTCGTCAACTAAAGCGTTGATCTCATCGGCACTGAGTTGTTTTGGCAAGTAAGTTTCAATAACTT
This sequence comes from Candidatus Paralactobacillus gallistercoris, assembly GCA_018883675.1. GTDB lineage: Bacteria > Bacillota > Bacilli > Lactobacillales > Lactobacillaceae > Paralactobacillus_A > Paralactobacillus_A gallistercoris. The sequence goes on from JAHLFS010000023.1 coordinate 12,329, forward strand.
TGATTTCTGCTTCATTTTGATCAGCAAGGTCATCACGACCAGCTTGCCGAAATTCGGTAACGGCTTCGCGACGTTGTTTAACTTGACTAGATAAAACATTGATTTCATCTGCAGATGTCAAATCATGGCCTAACTTAATCCGCTCATTGGTCAATGCTGTCTTAAGCATCCGTAAAACGGCTAACTTTTCCTTGTCTTTGCTTTTCATTGCAGCGACTAAATCAGAATTTAAAGTATCTAGTAACATACTACCATTCCTTATCAACAAGATAAGCGATTAGTACTTTCTTCTCTTACGCTTTCTTGCAGCTTCTGATTTTAATTTACGTTTAACACTAGGTTTTTCGTAAAATTCCCGTTTACGGTATTCTTGTAAAGTACCGCTTTTAGACACAGAGCGTTTGAAGCGACGAAGAGCATCATCAAGTGATTCGTTTTTACGAACGACTGTTTTAGCCATTATGATATCCCTCCCTCCAACACTTGTGTAACCAATTTATCAATGGTTCTTAACCATTATATATGAATGGGTTAGTAGCGTCAATAAAACATTTTCATTAATTTGCAAAAAAAGACGATGAACAATTCATCGTCTTTAGTAAACTTATTTACGCTCTTTTTCATAAAATTGACCAATAATTTTAACCGCATTGGTAATGCTAGCAAATGCATATGGATCAGCATCATGCATTGCTTCTTCTAATTCATGCATTTCATAACGAGAAATCACGGTAAACAAAACGGTTTTTTCTTCATGATGATAAGCCCCTTCGGCATCATGTACTATCGTAATGCCCCGCCGCAAGCGTTGTTGAATCGTATTAATTACCCGGCGTGATTGATTAGTAACAATCATTACTTGTAATTTCTGCTGACGACTATAAACTAAGTCCATCATCCGTCCATTAATAAAAATACTAATCGCACTGTAAAACGCATTAGGCCAGCCATACATAAAAGCCGCTGCTAAAATGATAAAAGTGTTAAAAATAATATTAATCGTGCCAATTGATTTACCCGTTTTTTTATTTAAAACAATACCAATAATATCCAAACCGCCCGTCGAAATATCCGAACGTAATGCCAACCCTGTGCCAGCACCATTAATAATGGCACCAAATAAAGCACAAATAATCGGATTATTAATTAACGGCGTCATTGGCACCCATTTAATCATCAAACTAGAAGAAATAACTGCCACAACCGTAAAAATGGTAAAAAAATGGCCAATTTTAAACCACGCTAAAATTAACAATGGCACATTCAAGAGAAAAATTAATAAACTAATCGAAACATGAACGGGCAAAAAACGCACCGAAACAGTATGTAATAATTGCGCAAAACCAGTAATACCAGAAGCATAAATTTTACCTGGCTCCCAGAAAAAATTCATTGCCACAGCCACAGCAATGGCATAAATTAGCGCCGCTGAAAATTTCATCCAGTTTTGATGACGGCGCATAATGCTATTTAATTGATTCATAAAATAGGCTCCTAAAATATCAATTTAATTAGTAATAATGATTCTTAATTACAATATGCGATTTAAAAATTTTTATCAAGATTAATTAATATTTCTTAATGATGTAAAAAATCCCACAGTCAAACTGTGGGATTAGTAATTAATTATTTATCAGTTGTTTGTTTGCCCTTATCATCAGCAACAACGGCAATGCCTAATTCTGCTAATTGACTTTCGTCAACTGGTGATGGTGCTTGTGTCATTGGATCACCAGCTTTAGAATTCTTTGGAAAGGCAATGACGTCCCGAATATTATCAGCGCCGGTTAATAACATTGCGAAACGATCTAAGCCGATTGCTAACCCACCATGTGGTGGAAAACCATATTCCAAAGCGTTTAATAAGAAACCAAATTGTGCTTGGGCCCGTTCTGGCGTAAAGCCTAATGCTTTGAGCATTTTATCTTGAATTTCACGTTTATGAATCCGAATTGAGCCGCCACCTAATTCATAACCATTAAGAACAATGTCATATGACTGGGCATGTGCTTGGTATGGATCAGTATCTAGCAATGGAATATCTTCTTCATTCGGCATAGTAAACGGATGATGAGCTGGCACATAGCGTTCAATGCCTTCATCATATTCAAATAATGGCCAGTCAACTACCCATAAGAAGGCAAACTGACTACGATCAATTAAGTCTAGTTCTTCAGCAAAATGCTTCCGTAAGTAACCTAAACTATCAGCGACGACTTTAGCACGATCAGCAACGAATAAAAGCAAATCGCCACTAGCTGCATCAAGGTTATTTAACAAAGCCGTTGCTTCATCTTTAAAGAATTTAGCAATTGGGCCAGTTAAGCCATCATCAGTTACTTTTAGCCATGCTAACCCCTTCGCACCAAAGCGTTTAATATAATCTTGTTGTGCTTCAATTTGTTTTCGAGAATATTTATCAGCAGCGCCTTTAACAACAATCGCCTTAACTTTACCGCCATTGGCAACAGCATTACTAAACACCTTAAAACCACTATTTTGCATCATATCACTAAGATCTTGTAATTCCATGCCAAAACGAACATCCGGTTTATCAGAGCCGTAGCGTGCCATTGCTTCATCCCAAGTAATACGTGGGAATGGTAATTGCACATCAATCCCCATCACATCATGCATTACTTGCGCAATTAACCCTTCAGTAATATCTTGAATTTCTTCAGCCGTTAAGAAACTAGTTTCTAAGTCAATTTGCGTAAATTCTGGTTGCCGATCGCCCCGTAAATCTTCATCACGGAAACAACGTGCAATTTGATAGTAACGGTCAAAGCCAGCTCCCATCAATAATTGTTTAAATAATTGTGGTGATTGTGGCAACGCATAAAAATGACCTGGATAAACCCGGGAAGGTACTAAGTAATCTCGTGCACCTTCAGGAGTTGATTTAGTTAAATCAGGTGTTTCAATATTAATGAAACCTTCACCATCTAAGTAACGATGAACGGCTTGCATAATCTTAGAACGTAAAATTAAGCCCTTTTGCATAACCGGCCGGCGCAAGTCTAAGTAACGATATTTTAATTTAGTATCTTCACTAACATTGACATCATCTTCAATGTTAAATGGCGGTGTCTTAGCTTTATTTAAAATAGTTAAGTTGCTAACTTCTACTTCAACTTGACCAGTTTTCATTTCAGGATTAACGCTAGCTCTTTTAACCACTTTACCAACTGCTTCAATTACATATTCTGAACGAAGCGTATCAGCTAACTCAAATGCTTCTTGGCCATTTTCAGCATTAAAAACTAATTGGACGATACCAGCGCGATCGCGTAAGTCAACAAAAATTAAATTACCTAAGCTGCGGCGTTTTTGTACCCAACCTTTTAAATCAACAACTTGATCTAAATATTTTTCGGTAATATTGCCACAGTAATCCGTTCTTTTTCCCATGTTAATTATCACCTTTTGTTAATCGTTGATAAACATCAGCGAAATGATTTGTTAATTCGTCAAATGAAACTTGGCTTTGTTCGCCAGTTGCCATAACTTTTACCTGAGCAGCATGTTGTACTAATTCATCTTCACCAATCGTAATTACCAAAACGGCATGTTCACGGTTAGCCGCTTTAAATTGTGCTTTAGGTTTGCGATCCATAAAATCACAATCAGCAGCAAAACCAGCCTTCCGGACAGCTTGTACTAATGGCAAAACCGCTTGATGTGCTTCAGTACCAATACCGACTACATAAGCTGCTAATGGCATCGTTGTTTTAGGCATAATACCTTCAGCATTCATAATTAATAAGAGCCGTTCAACCCCCATGCCAAAACCAACACCAGGCATTTCTGGACCACCTAATTCTTTAACTAAACCATTATAGCGACCACCGGCCAAAATGGTAGTCCATTTGCCACCGAATGCTTCGCTATCAGACATAATTTCAAAAATGGTGTGGTTATAATAATCAAGGCCACGCACCATATTAGCATCAACTTCATAAGCAATCCCTAATGCTGTTAATTGTGATTTTACTTCATCAAAGTGCTTTTGTGCTGCTGGTGTCAAGAAATCCAAAATTGATGGCGCATTAGCAACAATCGCTTGATCATGTTCATCTTTACTATCCAAGATTCGTAACGGGTTTTTGGCAAGCCGTACTTGTGAATCTTCGGAAAGTTCATCTTTATAAGGTGTTAAATAATTAACTAAAGCGGCATGATAAGCAGCACGTGTTTCAGCATCACCTAAAGTATTAATAACATATTTTAAATGTTTTAAACCTAAAGTGCTTAGTAATTCTTGTGCCATCGCAATGGTTTCGACATCTAACATTGGCGTATCAACGCCAAAAGCTTCAACCCCAATTTGGTGAAATTCACGCATTCGTCCTGATTGAGGTCGTTCATAACGAAACATTGGTCCCATGTAATAAACCTTATATGGATCAGCATATTCCGGACCATATAATTTATTTTCAACATAAGCACGCACTACACCAGCAGTGCCTTCAGGTCGTAACGCGATATGACGACCACCTTTATCTTGAAAATCATACATTTCTTTAGTAACGATATCAGAAGTATCACCAGATGAACGGGAAAATACTTCATAATTTTCAAATAACGGTGTCCGAATTTCTGAATAACGATATTTCGCAAAAATCTTGCGTGCCACACTTTCAACATATTGCCATTGTTCAGCTTCACCCGGCAAAATATCAGCAGTGCCTTTTTGACGTTGGTAACGAACTGTCATAAAATTGCCTCCCTTTACAAAAAGAAAACGTCCTGCATAGCCACTTTCACTGAAGTCACTACGAAGGGCGCTAATGCACGGTACCACCTTGTTTTATTACTTACTTGATAACGCAATGATGCGGAGCTAATGCTCAAGCCCAAAGAATGTCCTTTCAACCTATTGAATCTTTCGCAGCCTTAGAAGATTCTCTCTGTCAAGCAAGTGGCGGTTTATCCTGTTCTTTTTTAACGGCTTTAACTTTATTCAAATATTAACTTAAAAATACCGCATTCACGGCAATACTGTCAAGTTAATATTTATTAGTAATCACAATAATTACATAGAAAAGCGCTAATTATATCATTAAAAAAATTAATATCTGTTATACTTTATTATTAGAAATAATATTAATTTGTTAAGGATGTTCTGGCGATGAAGAAGCATAATTATCGGTACTTGGAGGTATTAATCCTTAGTTGTGGTTTACTAACATGTTGGCCTAATCACGTCCACGCTGCCACCCAGCACATTAATTCTAAAAGCAATCATGTTCAAGTTTATGCTGGACCTGGCTTGTCTTACCAAAAAATTACCACTATTAATAGTGATGATAAAATTGATGTTTTAACGCAAAAAAATAACTGGTATGAAGTACGGATTAATAATAACCATATTGGTTGGATTCCGAGTTGGTTGGTTACTAATCATGTTCAGTACAGTTCAACAACTAACCAAACAGCAATGGCAATTACGAAAGCTAATGTTTATAAAAGCAATAGCACTAAAAGTAAAAAAATCGGCCAATTAGCACAAGGTGATAAAGTAACCGTTGTTTATCAGCAAAATAACTGGTGTCAAATCATTTATAATCATCATATTGCCTGGGTAGCAACTAATGCTTTATCTAATTCCGGCGTTAAAGTTAATGCTAAAGAACATAATACCAGCACATCCGTTAAAAAAGTTAAACCTAAAACGGTAAAATACGTTATTGCGCAACAAGCCAATACTAAAATCCGCGCAAATACGGATACTAATGGTAAAGTACTGCAAGCAGTAACGGCACATACTAAAATGACTTATCTTAGCACTAAAGGTAATTGGTACAAAGTTAAGTACAATGGTCAAACTGGTTACGTTGCTAGTTGGATTAGTAAATTAGTTACCGTTAGCGTACAACCGATCCCAACTGATATTGCTAATGCGACGATTGTCATTGACCCTGGGCATGGTGGTGCTGATAATGGCACAACAACCACCAATAATCATAATGAAAAAACGTATACATTAAAAATGGCTGAGGTCCTAGCTAAACAATTACGCAATGCTGGTGCCAAAGTTATCTTAACTAGAAAAAGTGATAAAACACTTAGTGCTACTAAACGAGCTGCTGATGCTAAACAAGCTAATGTCTTCATTAGTTTACATTTTGATAACAATAATAATAGTGGCATTACTACTTATTACAATAACAGCAATGCTAATTTAGCCCGCCAAATTGATAATCAATTTAGTAATCTTCCCTTAACTAATAATGGGATAACAACTGGTAGTTTTGATGTTTTAAATGACATTAAAGTTCCCGGTGTTTTATTAGAATTAGGTAATATTGATAATCCTAAAGATTATCAAAGCATTACTAATAGTAATTATCGTGAACAAGTTGCTAAAGATATTGTTACTGGTTTAAAAGCTTACTGCAAAGGTGGTAGTGCTGAAACAATCATCAGCAGTACTGGTACAACAAGTAATAATTCTATAACAGCAACACAACAAGCAAATAATAGCGCTAGTACAGTTACTTCAACAAATCAAGATAGTGATCCAAGCATTGATTAGTAAAAAAGAGCAGTTATTCACTGCTCTTTTTTATTTATAACTGATTAATATACATTGTAGTCTTAACTTGTTTAAGCATAGTTTTTAAATGATCAGGCTGCATTTCACGATCATTTTCATTAAAGTAATCATTTTGCATTTTTTGCTTTAATGATGATATTTCAGCAGTAGTTACTCGCAAAGATAACTGGTGTTTCTGCAAAGCTTGCATGAACAAATTTTGTTGATGTTTTAAATCAATTTCATCATCATAAATCACAATATTGTGTTTAAATCGCGCAATTTGCTCACAATCAGATAGCGGCATAATTTGGTGAATAAAGGTTAATAACTGATACGCTAATGAATGCCGAAACATGGCATAAAATGATATTTCATCATTCCAATTAATTAAGTTTGGTACTGGCGCTAAAGCGCGTCCACCATCAAGCCAAACACCTAAAATTTCTTTAATCAAGACATTCCGATAACGAAATTGAATACGTTGCCAAGTAATGCGTGGTTTGGTTTCATTAATAGCATAAGCCGCTGTCCATTGTCGTGGCGCATTATCATCTTTTAAAACAATTTGAAAATCGGGATCGATTTTATAAAGGAAACCGATATATTCATCATTTTCAACATACTCCCAATGCTTTTCTTCCTTTAACAAGTAAGTAAAACGATCCATAATCTCCATATCCTGATGAAAACGTTTGTGCCATAAGCGCTCAACTTCACTATCAGAAGCAGTTGCATCAAATGGCGTATTACTATCATTGATCCGACAGTAAATCGCACCGGGATATAAAACTTTGCCCTTACGATATTCGCCTTGTAAGAAAAATGGCACTTGATCACTGTCAAAAATCGTAATTACATCTACTTCGTGATGCGCTAATACATATGTTTGGACATCAATATGCGGCGTATCCTTAGCAAAAGGTACCCGACTTAACATATCACGTAGATTTTGCTTGTTTTTACGATTTTCATCGTGTTCAACTCCAACAATGCGCTGATCATCAGTTACACCGATAATTAAATAACAATCTTGATGATGAGTTGTATTTGCAAAACAAACAACATCCTTTACTAAGTCAGCCTTTTGCTGCTTTGTATACCATTTTTCCTTAAAATCCCAGTATTCATTTTCATGTTCAGAACTATGAATCATTGCCAGTAATTTTTCTTTATCCATTTTAACCTCAAACCAATTAATTCTCATTTATATTTTAATCCCTTTTATCTGTCATTGACATTTTAGGCATTCTTAAGGCTTTCTACTCACCTTCTTACTATAAAGCAGACTATAATTAAAGTAGAATGATTGAAGGAGTTTAAAATGACAACTGTATATGTAAGTAAACTAGACTGCGGGCAATTAAATAACTTACTTGCTCAAGAAACTGATTTAACCTTATTACGTAATGCACGCGATAAGTTATGTGAATTAAGAACGCGTGAATATTCAGATCGAATTGATATCCCAAAAGATTATCCCGAAAAAATTCCAGTTACATTAACCAAGACAACTTTAATAATTGATGGTGGTCGTGATGGTGTTAATCGGGTTGTTGATCGCTTAGATTGTCGGATTGATCAATTAGAAAGTAAATAATAAAAACAGCGGTTATTAATAACCGCTGTTTTTATATTTTACCATTGATCAGTATCAATAATGATTGTTACCGGTCCATCATTCACTAATGATACTTGCATATCCGCACCAAAACGGCCAGTAGCTACTGGTAATTGGTAAATATCAGTTAAAATGTGATTAAATTGTTCATAATGTAAGTTAGCCAATCCAGGTGTTCCGGCTTTAGTAAAACTAGGCCGATTACCATGTTTGATATCGGCATATAAAGTAAATTGCGAAACTGACAGGATACTACCATTAATATCTTGCACACTATAATTCATTTTGCCAGTTTGATCAGTAAAAATACGCATATTAACGATTTTTTTAGCAACTTTTTTAATTAGTTCATCATCATCACTATCTTCAAAACCAACTAATAATAATAATCCTTGTGCAATTTTACCAACTGTTTCATCTGCAATCGTAACACTAGCTTGCTTAACCCGTTGCACAACAACTTTCATCTTATCTCCTCCTAATCAGTTAAACGACTAACATTATAAATATCAGGAATACCTTTAATTTGCTGCATCAAATGTTGTAAACAATGTTGATTATGAACACCAATCGTAACACTAATCTTAACTGTTTTATCATTAGCAACTTTACCATTAATCGAACGCAAACATTGCGAACAAGCACTAATCACTTGTAAAACATCATTCAAAATATGTGCCCGATTATAGCCATAAATCGTTAAATTAGCACTGTAAACATGTTGCGTCGCATTATCAGTCCATGATACTGCTAAATGACGTGATGACGTATCCTTAGCAATCACTGGACAATTTTGGCGATGCACGGTAACACCGCGTCCTTTAGTAACATATCCAATAATTGCATCTCCCGGTACGGGATGACAGCACTTAGCCAAGTGAACCAAAACATTATCAACACCGGGTACAATAATACCAAGATTATCATCAATTATTTTACGATGATGTTTTACTACATAATTGTGGAATTCATTTGGCTTCAATGGCAATGATGCTTTAGTTGCCTTATCGTGCGTTTGTTCTTCAAGATGTTTGAAATAACGCGTAATTTTCGTTCGGGCGCGTGCGGTAAAAACCATTTTTAGCCAATCTTGACGTGGTACAGCATTACTAGCCGTGAGAATTTCTACCCAATCGCCATTTTTTAATTGTGTGTTTAATGGCACAATCCGACCATTAATTTTAGCACCAACAGTGTGATTACCCACTTCAGTATGAATAGCATAAGCAAAATCAAGGGTAATCGCCCCTTTAGGTAATTCATAAACGTCACCTTTAGGCGTAAAAACATATACTTGGTTAGTAAAGATGTTCTCTTTAACGTTGCGCATAAATTCCGTGGCGTCTTTAGATTCATCCTTAATTTCCATAATTTCATGCAGCAAGTTAAGCTGTTGATCATCCGCATTTAATTGTAACGGTTCGCGTTGGCCTGCTTTATAAGCCCAATGGGCCGCAATGCCGTATTCAGCAACATAGTGCATTTGCTCAGTACGAATCTGAATTTCCAATGGTTTACCTTGCGGACCAATCACCGTCGTATGAATTGATTGATACATATTGGGTTTAGGCATCGCAATGTAATCTTTAAAACGCCCTGGTAATGGCTTCCATTCCGTATGAATTGCACCCAACACTGCATAACAATCACGTACTGAATGTGTAACGATCCGAATTGCTAATAAATCATATAACTCATTAAAGCGTTTATGTTTATCATGCATTTTTTTATAAATTGAATAAATATGCTTCGGACGACCATAAATTTGATAATCAATCTGTAGTGGCACTAGAGCATGCGTAATATCCTTAATTGCGTCATTAATATATTCTTCACGTTCAGTTCGTTTAGCATGCATTAAATGCGCGATCCGATAATACTGTTGCGGATTAAGATAACGTAATGATAAATCTTCTAATTCCCACTTAATAGTACTAATCCCTAAACGATCAGCTAATGGCGCATAAATTTCCAGAGTTTCGCTAGCAATCCGGCGCTGCTTATCAGGACGCAAATACATTAATGTCCGCATATTATGCAAACGATCAGCTAATTTAACAATAATAACCCGCATATCTTGGGCCATGGCAAGTAGCATTTTACGATGATTTTCAGCCAAAATATCAGTATGGGCAATATATTGCATCTTGGATAATTTAGTTAAACCATCGACAATTACCCGCATGTCAGCACCAAATAAGGTAGCAATATCATCAAGCGTAGCGGTAGTATCTTCAACCACAT